>JAQCBC010000142.1 GCA_027621615.1 bacterium | reverse complement strand
GACCCAGGTCAACACCCCCACCATGCCCAGCCCCGCAATCTGTGCAACCGCTAAATCCATAAAAACAATACCTCGCTTTAACACTTCTAAACCCAATGGCGCATGGGTTGCCGCAATCATAATTCCGGCAACAAAGGCTGGCAATACCAATACAAGCAGATTAAGATCCATGATTTAATAATACAGCAATTGTCTCATCAAACAAGGTTATTAAATCAACACTCGCATCGGTGCCCCCCACTGTATAGGGAAGCCGGAGTGCTGGAATATTCGTTTTAGACGCCATCCATTTACTGGCTTCTGACGGATCATACGGTGTCCGCAAAATTGCCAATACTGACGCGTCTTTTGCCTGCTTCAGCACTGTGTTTAAATGAGCAGCCGTTGGCGGCAATCCCGGCACGGGCTCTAGCGATGCAATGGTGGTGATGCCCAACCAATCCAACAAATAATCAAACGATTGATGATGCACAATCACGGACCGGCCACGCAACGGAGCTGCCTGAATTGTCCACCGCTGAATGGCGGCTTGCCATTGCCCCTCAAACGTCGTGTAGCGTTCGGCATACACGCCCGCATGATCGGGATCAATCTGCTCCAACCGACGCTGAATTTGACGAGCAATCTGAATAATATGATGGGGATTTAAATGCACATGGGGGTTGCCATCCGGGTGCACATCCCCATGGCTGCGATCCACAGAGTCGCCAACGCCCAACATGGGCACATAATCCGCTGCCATAATATGGCCCATAGCACCCGGTTGGATGCCCATGGGGGCACGCTCCAATAAAATGGGCAACCACCCCACTTCTAAATCTGCCCCCGAGCAAACCAATAACTCGGCTCGTCGAATGGCTGCAATTAAACTCGGACGTGCCCGAATATAATGCGGGTTTTGCTTGGCATGGGTGGCCGAAACCACCCGAACGTGATCCCCGCCAATCGCTTCGGTTAAGGCAGCCCATTCGGGCTCACACGTGAACACCGAAACGGCAGCCTGAGCCCCGAGCGATGCGACAATCAAGCTGCCAAGGATGTGTTTAATACTTATGCGCACCGTGTGCTCCGATGCTCATCACATATTGAACTATGAACTGGTCATCCGACTGATTATTCGCCAACACATTGTGATTGTATTGAAATCGAATTCGGCTAAATTCACTGTTGGTCCAGTCTAGCATAGCACTCGTTGAGCGAGGATTGTGGCCGTTCGCATCAAGAACCTCGTTCGTTTTTAAAGCCGTCGGTACAGCCGCTGGAGACAGTTCACTGTAGCGAACCCCCACACGCCATTGCGGTGCCAGTTTATAAACAGTTTGTAAATACCAACCCGTTGCATGGGCATTGGTATAAATTGCAGCTTTTTCAGCGTTGGTCTCAGCATCTTCGCCCACAAGTTTGTAATTGCCGTCATTGTGCTGCCAAAAATACTCGCCCTGAAGCGTTAACTCCTGCTCTCTGGGGTTGCCATTAACCGCCCACGTGTACCGAACATCCACGGCATCCAACGCAGTATGCCCATAAAACTCCGTATTGTTATTGCTGTCTTCTTCATTTTTAACAAAGCGTCCCACTGCATCACTGGCTAGTCGATAGGCCCCTACTCGCCAGCTTTGATTGTATCCAATATCATCGCCAACGCGAACAAACGCCGACCAGGCTTGTGTTTTATCCCCAGTTGCGCCACCAAACGGCATATCATCGCCTCGGAAAATACCACCCCCCAATTCTGTGTACAACTGTGTGGGCAACACATAGGTCAATTCCGCACCATCATCATTAAATGCACCATTTAAAAAAGCGCGATTGGGAAGGGGGCGATCCGCAAAATCATGGGCATGCAAATGGTGTTCGTTTAAATACCCAAATGTCCAAAACGCACGACCAAATTTAGCCGTTAGCCCATCCAATAGCCCAAACCCAGGCAATGTTTGAACATAAGCTTCTTCCAGCTCCACCTTGTCTTCACCGTCTTCTCGAACGATGGCGGCCGTCAAGCGTCCATAAAATTTATCATCCACACTGGCCGATATCGCCAATTCAGATTCGCCAATTGCAAACCCTTCCGACTTTCGATGGCCCTCATGCCCAACCGCAAACCCCGCAATATCCCCATGCGCAGCGGTATAACTGCGGTACCCACCATTCAACAATAGTCCAATGGATGGATTAAACCGATTGCTATACACCGTGGGTTTATTTTGTTTAGTAGATCCACTACTGGATGCTTCATACTGTTTTTTTAATGCGTCAACCTCAGCACGCAATTCAGCCAACTCGGAATCAGCGACTGCCGCAGGGGATAGGCCCATAGCCGAAACCAGCAAGGCGACCATAATTTTATTTAATGTCATAAAAACTCCTCAATCATAAACAGTCTACGCTGCTTATTGAATTAAACCGTTACAGTAATTAAAACCCTAGCGGCGGTGCCCGAGGATGGGTAACAACATGGATGCGTCTGCACTGTTGGCTAATCACCACAAGCACAACACCCAGGGCAATTCGTGGGCTTAGAAACACAGAGCAAATTGGGGTGTGCGGCAGGATTGTGATTGAACATGCCGCACACGTGCGCGTCGAATGGTCGTGTGCATCCCAATTGTGTTCTAGGTCATGGGCCCAGCCCATTGCTACAATGCCCAAAAATAGGCCAAACACCAATTTGGGTAACGCACCCCGACGGATCTTACGCATCATAAGTAAAATCGTATCACAGGATTACTGCAATCAGCTAGGGGATTGCTTAATTAACATATATATGGGGCTGTTGCGAAATTAAATGAATCAGCCAGCTGTAAGCTGGCTGAGTAATCCTTTATACTTAGTAAATATA
>JAQCBC010000141.1 GCA_027621615.1 bacterium | reverse complement strand
GTAATCGAAAAGCGATCGTGCATGGTCGATTTTAGATCCCCCGGGTTTTTAAACTGGTTAATTGAACAGTAGTTATCATAAAAGCACCAACTCGTTTTAATTTTTAAGTATACCATTAATTGATAGCAATTGTATTTATTTTCCACTATACTAAATGACACGATTATGAAAAATGAAATACAGTATTGGTCGTATTCTAATGGGGGCATTGTTCCCAATGCGGACTGTGCCATTCACATTCAAAACGATAGTCTGGGTACGATGCGGGGGATGCGAGTCTTTTCAACGGCGGTTGCGGTTGGCTCGGTGGTATTTCGATTGACCAGTCATTTGGATCGCATTATTTTAGCGGCCAAACACATTGGTATGCAGCCCAATATAACTAAAACTCAGATGCAGGCCATTGTTCAGCAGGTGCTGGCGGCTCAGGAAACATCCGATATGATTATGGTCCGACTCATCTTATCCGGGCAATCTGCTGAATCCACCGCCGTGGGCATGCGCGCTGAATTTTATGTGTATGTATCCGCCATGCCCGAATACTCGGATGCGCTGTATCAGCATGGGGTGTGGCTGGGCAGCTACCCGCATCAACGCGAACTGGCGCCGGTTAAGCTTACCAACTATGTGGCCGCCTACATGGCCCGCCAACAGCTCTCTCAGGGTGTGGATTCCCCCGTGTATGTTACCCCTGGGCTTAACCCAGAAGTTTTAGAAGGCGATACCTATAATATTGTATTTGTGGATGAATCTGGCTTGGTGACCCCACCGGCGGATGGGCGCATTTTGGTGGGCATTACCCGACAGTGCGTGGCCAAGTTGGCCGAGGAATTGGGCATTGGGTATCGGGAAGCCGTCATTCCGCTGGATACCATTCACCAATATTCAGAATGTTTTATGACTACATCGTTGCGGTTTTTGATGCCCGTTCGTCAAATTGATGAGACGCCCTTTTCCGTGGGGCATGGAACCACAACCGCACGGATTCAGGCGGCCTTTAAAGCCATGTTTCACGCTGAAACCGGGCATTGCTTATCTCAATTGGGATTTCATAGCGAACCGGTGCCATTCAACCATGGTGGATAATCAACGCCTATCCGATACCACCGTAGCAGCTGTTAAACAAGCGGTTCAAATTGTTCCGGTTATTCAATCGTATATTCAGTTAAAAAAACGCGGTAAAAACTATGTGGGTCTGTGCCCCTTTCATGGGGAAAAGACACCCTCGTTTACCGTGAATGCCGATAAAAATATGTACTATTGTTTTGGGTGTCACAAAGCGGGGGATGCCATCGGCTTTGTGCGTGACATGGAGCATGTGGGGTTTGTGGATGCTGTTATTCACATTGCTAAATTATTGGGGATTAGCGTGGAGTATCAGGCCCTTCGCGAATCGGATAAAGCCCAACTGGATCGCTACGCCATGGTGTACAAGGCGCTGGATCTGTTTCGGTTGTGTTGTCGGGATGCGCTGAAGTCGGATTCCGCTGCTCAGGAGTATCTCAAGGGCCGGGGTATTTCACCGGCGGTTCTTGATCAATTTAGCGTGGGGGTGACGCCCCAAGCCTCGGTGCAGGCGAGTGTAGGGGGGGGCATCCCAGAGTCCGTTTTGGTGGATGCAGGGTTGGCCCTTCGCACGGAATCCGGGGAGTTGGTGGCACGGTTTCGGCATCGCATTGTGTTTCCAATTTTAGATCATCGGGGGCGTACCGTCGGGTTTGGGGGCCGATTATACCGAACCGATACCGGCCCAAAGTATTTAAATTCACCGGAGACCTTAGTCTTCAATAAAAATCGGTTGCTTTATGGGGGGTATCAGGCGAAGGCGGCCATTAAAAAAACCCAGTCGTGCATTTTGGTGGAGGGGTATATGGACGTGCTGGCTGCACACACGCATGGCCTATGCCATACGGTGGCCACCATGGGAACGGCGTTGTCGGATGCCCATATAGATGGATTAAAAGACAGTACCATTATTTTGGCTATGGATTCTGATGCAGCTGGGCAAGCCGCTATGACAAAAAGCAGCCAGGCATTGGATCGGGCCAATGTGCCGGTTCAATTGCTCGATTTGCAGGGTCTTGATCCGGCTGATTTTTTAGCCCAACAGGGCTCAGAGGGGTTTTATCAGCAATTGGACACGGCCTTAAATCCAGTCGAATTCCGTTTGAAGCAATTGATGCGTGAGGGGCAGCCCGATGGCCAAGCAAAACGCGCCATGGTTGAGGCGGTTGCACCCTTTATTCAGCGGCAAACCGATCCCATTGTGCGCCAACATTATATTCAGCAAGTCGCTAAAGCCACGCAGATTGACCCCACAATTATTCAAGACAAAATACAGCTAATGGCGGTGAATCCTAGCATGAAAAAGCGATCCGCGGCTCGACCCACAGCCGTTTCCAAATACACCAAGGCCGAAGCGGTAGTGCTGTGTGCGATGTTTTTGGATGAAGCCTGTCGCGCCCGTGGGGTGGCTGAGATTCAGATTGCGATGATTCACACTGAGCAAAACCAAGCCCTGTTCCAAGCATTGGCAACAGCAACCGGTGCGCTCAGCTTGGAGGCGATACCCGATGCGATTCGCTCCGATGTGGCGAAGTCCATGATGGAATACGACACCACGGCGGTGGCGGATTTTGACGCATGCCTAGCGTTGGTGCAAGATCGGTATGCAAAGCAGCGCATGCAGGCGATTAAAGCCAGTATTCGTGAAAAAGAGGCGCAAGGGGATGATGCCGCAATCCCACCGCTACTCGCTGAACTCAATCAGTTGCTAAAACTATAAGATTAGTCAGGCGGGCAACATGCCTCTAGACAAATGGAAGCAGACTGCGTTAGTA
>JAQCBC010000140.1 GCA_027621615.1 bacterium | reverse complement strand
AAGTAGGAGCGTATAGCAGTGTGGGGGAGCATGTGGTTATTGGCGATGAAACCATACTAGAAGCGCACGTCATGATTGAAAAATGGACGGAAATTGGGTCGGATTGCCATATTTATTCTGGGGCAGTTATTGGCTCGCAAGCGCAGGATATGAAATACAAGGGTGAGCGCAGTTTGGTTAAAATTGGCGATCGCAATACCATTCGCGAATATGTGACCATTAACCGAGCCACTGGCCCCGATTGTGAAACAGTAATTGGCAATGACAATTTGATTTTTACATCCGTGCATATTGGGCATAACTGCACAATTGGCAATCACGTTATTTTAACCAATATGGCAACATTGGGGGGGCATGTGGTGATTGAAGATCGGGTTGTGGTTGGTGGCTGTGTGGGGGTGCATCAATTTGCACGGATTGGTACGGGCTCTATGATTGGCGGCTATTCGAAAGTGCATTCCGATGTGCCGCCATTTTTGTTGTGTGAGGGCAATCCGGCTGAAATTCGGACCATTAATGTTGTGGGGTTGCGTCGATCCGGTACCAAGTCCGACGAGCTCAATGAACTCAAGCATGTGTTTAAATGTTTCTTTAAAAATCAACTGAATACCCAACAAGCATTAGAGGCCCTCGCTCAGGATGACATCCAAGGTGCCAGCAGCCAACGGCTGATTCAATTTATGTCCGAGTCATCCAAACGGGGTGTCTTGAAAAAAACAGCGGCAAAATTATGAGTGAATACGAAAATCGTCAGTTAAAACAGCGGGCATGGGAAGCAGCGGGGCAGTCGGCCTTTGCGCATGCCTTTGATAAGCAGCAGACCCTTGCCAGTGTTGTCGATCAATATGCGTCGGTTACATCCGATATGCCTTCCGAGGCGTTGGTACAAACGGCCGGTCGGGTCATGAGTCGACGGGGGCATGGCAAGGCAATGTTTGTGACGATTCAAGACGAGTCCGGGGAGTTGCAGTTGTATATCAATGTGGATCGTGTGGGCAGCGATGCCTTTTCGCTGTACGAGTCTATCGATATTGGGGATATTATTGGGGTTTCGGGTACCATGTTTCGGACCCGTCGCGATGCGCTGACCTTAAACATTGATACCCTGACCCTGCTCACCAAATCTCTAGCCCCATTGCCCGAAAAATTTCATGGCCTTCAAGACAAAGAAACCCGATACCGCCAACGCTATGTGGATTTGGTTATGAATGCCGATGTTCGGAGCGTATTTTCTGCCCGGTCTAGTATTGTCTTGGCGATGCGGCAGTATCTCAATGAGCACCAATTCATGGAAGTGGAGACTCCGGTATTGCAACACATTTATGGAGGGGCGTCTGCCGAACCGTTTCGGACCCATCACAATCATTTGAATCAAGATTTGTACCTTAGAATTGCATTGGAGCTGCACCTGAAACGCTTAATTGTGGGCGGCTACGAACGGGTGTTTGAAATCGGACGAGTGTTTCGCAATGAAGGCGTCTCGTATAAACACAATCCAGAATACACGTTATTGGAATTGTATCAGGCTTACGCTGATTATACCGATATGATGGTGCTGACTGAAGCCTTGCTTAAACACCTAGTGGTTCAACACACAGGGGGCACTGTGCTGACCTATCAGGATCAAACAATTGATTTTAGCCAGTCGTTTCAGCGACTTAGTATGTTGGATGCATTGGCCCAGTATGCGGGTATTCAAGACCCAACACGAGAAGCCTTAATTGCGGCGTTAAATCAGCACAACATCCCCAATACCGGACAGGAAGCCTGGGGGCATTTGGTTGGCATGGTGTATGATAAACTGGTTGAGCCCCAATTGGTCGGGCCAATTTTTATTACCGATTACCCATGGGAATTGTCCCCATTGGCCAAACGGCACCGAGATAACGCTGATTTGGTTGAACGGTTTGAACTCATTATTGCGGGCATGGAAATCGCCAATGCATTTTCAGAGCTGAATGACCCCGTTGAGCAAGCGGCGCGATTTGAGGATCAAGAGCGGGCGCGCGAAGCGGGGGATGCGGAAGCGCATCGTACGGATGATGACTATATCCAGGCCTTGCAATATGGCATGCCACCCACCGGTGGGTTGGGCATTGGCGTTGACCGAGTGGTGATGTTGCTCACCAATCAAACTAGCATTCGTGATGTGCTGTTCTTTCCTCATTTGAAACAGGTCTGATTGAACGATTAAAGCCCCAACGTCCACGTGGGGTACGGGACCACAATTGCTGTGTGTGGCGTAAACGCATTGTTTAAAATGGCGCCGGTTCCAGCCAACGGGATCGGACTCGTTCGCTTGCCCGTTTTAGGAAACTGATACACCGCCTGAATGGCATCTTCACCCAACTGAGCACGATAACTATGGTGCGCATTGCCTCCAATTATCCGCCGCTTTCCACGCAATTGAAAACACTTTTGATCCCCATTCGGGTTTTTCCATGTGCCGATTAAATCCCGATTGGCTTGGCTGAATTTTAGTGTCGTTCGCCATTGGCTAATACTTAATTTTAGCCGGGATGTATCCGAGCGTGAGTAATGGCATAAAAAAGCCTTGTTTTGAATATGACCATTGATGCGATACACGCGACCGGACTTTAAATTAAGATTTAAATGCGCAAAGGGCGCATTGCCCCGAGTCACCCAAATATCGGTTTGGTTGACATAGCGTATTTCCAACGCCGTTACCATCGACTGATTTTGATACAATGTTAAATCTAGGACACAGTCGGTTTTATTGGATTTTTGAAGATTGGGGATCAATCGAAATCGAATTAAACCAAACGGCAGCTGTTCTTCCAATAATAATTCAAATAAAATAAAATCGATTGTATTCAAACATTGTTGCTGTTTGTATGTGCGCTCACG
>JAQCBC010000139.1 GCA_027621615.1 bacterium | reverse complement strand
CGCTTGTTTTAACCCCATAATTAAACCGGTCACTGCGGTTTGGGATGTGGTTCCGCCGGCTATCATATTCATAATCATGTAGCGCAACTCGGCAACTTTAGTCACCGCCTGTGCAGATAGCTGCATCACTTGCGTAACATAAGCCAACTCCCGATTAAATTGTGTCACGTGTTCTTGATTTAAAAAATATTCCCCACTTCGGCCACGTTGCGCTTGAATACTGGCATCAAACTCCTCGTCTAACGATTGGCGCTTCTGGGTTGCCGCCTGCGGACTAACCACAGATAGTACGTGGGAAGAATCTTCCGATACAGCTTCTTCCTTCAGGGCATCCTCAAACATTTGGGTATCCCCATAAACCATAGTTTGATTGATCGCATTGAATATAATATTACGCACCAAACCGATCATTTCTTTAGAAATTTGAAAAAATGCTACCATGAGGGGGTTTTGAAACACAATCAGTGCACCAGCAAAAACACTGGTTATTGCCAAGTCTATCGCTGCTCCATAAATTTCATACCGAGTGTCTGCCTTTTTATTGGCAATCCGAATTTGTTCTTTCGCCTGAGACACCATGTTGTCTGTATGGGTTTTAATCAAATCGGATTCCATAGACATTAAATTTACCGATTCAGCCGCTCGGTCACCCCGAGACAGCCCAACAATCGTATCCATCACGCGATACCGGGCCATCCGCGCCGCCTGCATCGTATAATATCGATTATACAAATACGTCACACGTTTAAAGTTATCAAAAATAGCAGCATGATTAACCATTTTAAATTTTTGAAAATCTTGAAAAAGTAATACTTTTTCATACGCATTGATGCCCCAATCATTGTCTCCATAATCCGCCAACAGGGTTTGAAATTTGTGACGCTCATACTGCGCATGCGTCCGGGCCTCATTTAACCGCGCATCTTCCAACTGCTGTGCCACCACGGTTGATCCTGAATCTTGCGCCAACACAGCTTCAATAGCTTCACGATGACGCCGAGCCGCATCATAGTGTTTCTTAGCGGATTCTTCACGATCCTTGAGTTTACGAAGTGTATTTGAATTGGCACTGAGTGCCTGGTGGGCATCCGATAAGCTTGGCGTTGACGCATTCAGAAAGTCTCGAGCGTATAGCAAGCGGAAGTCTTTTGTTAATGTTTTGGTGGCATTGGCAATAGCGCCTAGTATTGAATTGTAGATAATATGCCAGGGGGTTAGCTTGAAAAATATTTGTTTTTGTAAGGCCTTAACCCGAACCAAGCCCAAGCCCAGACCATCTTTGATCATATCCAGAACGTATCCAATACCCAACTCTCGCTTTTTTTTCTCGCGCTCAAATTGAATGCGTTGCAGCTGCTCTTGATCTTGCCATTCCCGCTGAATAGCCGATTTAAGCGATTGCACGATACCAGCCATTTTTTCCGAAACCCCCCGAAACTCATTGGCATATTTATCATGAACAGAAAACCCGATTGAAAACTGCAAAACTGTCGCCATGAGCAGCGACCGCTGAACCCAAGATTGCCGCATCATTGCCATTTTTTTATTAAGGTCCAGCAACTGCTCGCCCATATTAACATTAAACAAAGCGTCCAACTTTTTAAACGCCCCCTCCTTGTTTTCTTGCCATCGATCTTGACTAGACAGGCAAGCAAAAACAAAGAACCCCTGCTCAAACCGAACCTGCTCATACGCCAAATACGCCGAAAATATGGACCGATCCTGCGGATTGTGCTCGTTGGGCTTTTGGGTGGGGATTCCTTGCGCTGCCAACAACACCGTCAAATCCGAATCATCCATTTTACGCAACTCGATATCTTTATTATATTGGGTTTCAAGATGGGTCTCCATCGCAAATACAGCCGTTGTAAATACCATGTTTCCAAGAACCGTCGCCAAGGCACTCAAACCGGGCGGTACAAAAAGCACGATTGCCGGAACCACCACCGCATTAAAGAACCCTTGGGCTATTTTAAGCGGGCGAATCGCTTCCTTTTTTTGAATATCAAGGGTCAAATTAACGGATTCATTAAACAAATTTTTCATTTTAAGGAGCTGGTCCACAAACTGGCCTTCAAACAATTCGTATCGACTGGTTCGCCATCCCAAGACTTTCGCTTGTGTCCCGGTATCAAAGTCGCCGTAACCCAAACTTATTTTTTGTACCGCATACTGTAGATTCGCCCGAAAACCCAATACCGCTGCTGTTAATTGAATATTTGCTTGCAGCTTTCGCCCTTTCACAATCATAGCTTGAAGGGATTCCTCAACAATATCAAAAAATGGGCGGTTTTTTGCATCAGCTGTCGCAAATTGTGTCCCCATAGCCGCCAAAGAATCCGATCCTTTTTCTAAGTTTAACCAATCGGCCAATGTCATGGATTGGCCATTCCCAAAATAAACCAGGGTTTCGTTTTTTAAATCGGAATTCTGGTGAACCCGTTGGTGCATCGATGCCGACAGTTTCTCTAACTCAGTTTGCTCCCAGAGAAACTCCTCAGCGAGCAATATCATAAGCCCTTCAATTTTTTTATACGCATCTTTAACCGCTTCATTTTCTTCTTTTTGTTGATCAATTGTAAATGTTTCGCCCAAGATTGAATCCAAAAAAGAATACTCGATGCCGGTGTACTTATTTGCAATCTCTTTTCGCTTAGTGGCCAACTCCGATTCAATATCAGCCACAAAAACAGCCAGTATGGATTGGGTCAATTGATTAAAATTAATCCCTTCAAATGAATACTTATGATCGCTAGGGTTTTTGCTTTGCTCCACCCCTTCAACGATCGCTAGAATTAATCGAATCCACTTGCCCCGTTGTTGCACAACATGCATCAAGATAACAAAAAACGCACGCATCGCATCAAATTTGC
>JAQCBC010000138.1 GCA_027621615.1 bacterium | reverse complement strand
CGGGCTACAATGGCCGCAGTTAAGGCAGATTTACTAACTGCAGAAGTACGTGATGGAGAATGCCCTCCGCCCAAAGATGCTGACCAATCTGGAATTGCACAATCACCTAGTAAGGTAGACTATTTTTGTAGGCCTATCGCTGCCAAGCTAGGAATAGGAACAACAGAAGCAACGACGACAACAGAAAAATTTTTGCCCATGCCCAGATAACCACTTCCTGAACTTTCACTTGCACCTACAAAATGCAGTTGTTGCAACCAAACTCGCTCGGTGTTATGGTAAACTAGATACCGAGCATGATACACATCATTCACGGAAGCGACACATTTCGAATTCAAGACCGGGTCCATCAGCTCTGTGCCGAACACCCCGATGTTCAATGGATCGATCTGAGTGAAACAACCAGCATGACCGACTTTATTCATGCCTGCAATCAACACAATTTATTCAACCCCTATTGCTTCATTCGATACAAAAACCCTATATTTTTAACCACAAAAGTCACTGAAAAAACAACCGAATTGCTCGATTGCTTAACGTATGCGCAAACCTCGGGCGCCCACACGATTATTCTATATACCACCAAACCCATTGATAAACGATTCAAGTTAAGCAAACAGTGCCTCGACTTGGGTCGCGCTGAGACATTCACTGAATTTAAAGATTGGGACGAAGACAAAGTCATTCAATGGATAAACGCCCGCATTCGCTATTATGAATTAACCGCCGAGCCAACAATCGCCACTACTATTTGGCAGATTCACCGTACCGATTTACAACACATCGACCAACTCATTCAAACCATCCGCACCTATTTGGGGACAGCCACACAGATTACCCAACAAACACTGACCGCCTTGCATGCTTTTCCTACACAATCGATGTTGGATGCGCACGAAGCCTTAAAAACCAACCAACCCCGTCAATTACTCCAGGCCGTAACCCAACTGCTAAACAACACCTACGATCCCGTCTACATTATCAGCAGCCTTGCCAATCAATGCCGACTGTATATTCAACTGATTAGCGACCGAACCCTGTCCCACGACACATTAGCCAAACAATTTGGCAAACACCCTTATTTCATCCAAAAACAACGCAGCGTGCTTTACCGTGCCCATACACTGGCCAGCTTAACACAGCAATACAAGCGGCTAATTCATGCCGATTTCATCCTCAAATCAGGGTCGCATGACCCCCACATGGCCCTGCTGAGCGCCGTGCAACCCCTGCCCACAAAAACTCGCATGCAATAAATGATGCCTATCCTGACGATAACTATAGTACAATGAAACTAATGGAGCGTAATAAAGATGTCAAAATTTAATATTGATCGATTCAACAACAATCCGGTTCAACCGGGCAACAATGACTATGAGGTCAATGCAGAAAACACCGAGCTTTTCGGTGAGTTAATGAATCGGTTTTTATCAGAATCCAATGCTCCGGAATCCGAACAGGCCGTTACCTTGGCATTCACCCAGTCGTTTTTAGATCAACACAATGTTCCCAGTGAAACGACACGCGCCATTATCGCCAACATTAAAACACTGAATACTGATACACTAAACAGCCACGATACCAGTTTTATGCAAGCCGCTGTCGAGTTGGTTCGCGAGATTAACACCTTACCCGATACCGTGCTGGATTCGTTTAGCTTTGAATTGCATGCACAACTGGAACGCAAAAACAAACAAAAAGGGCAAACATTACTGTAACCATTCCTGTTCCAGATCGTATTGTTTCCATTTGCCAGCGATTGGCGGATGCCGGGTATGCTACATATCTAGTTGGCGGCGTCATTCGAGACCAATTACTCAACCGCTCCAAACCGCCGGATTATGACCTCGCGACGGCTGCTCCACTATCTGTTATTCGAACGCTATTTGACACCCGTGAATTGGGCCGACGCTTTGGCACCATTGCCATTTTAACCAACGGGCACCGCATTGATATTGCACGATTGCGCACCGAAACGGGATACAGCGATCACCGACACCCCGACACGGTAACATTCACCGATTCCATTGAATTGGATTTGCAACGTCGGGACTTTACCGTGAATGCCATGGCCTGGGACCCATTAACCCACACACTGCTGGACCCATTTCGGGGGCTGGATGACCTGCATGCGGGCATTTTACGCACGGTTGGCGATGCGCACCAGCGGTTTTCTGAAGATAGTTTGCGTGTTTTCCGTGCGTATCGCTTTGTTGCCCAATTGGGGTTTCGCTTAGCGAGCGATGCGGGATTCGAAACGCCGTATCCCTTTCCATCTTCCGAACGCATAACGCATGAACTAACAAGCCTGATTCATGGCCCGCATGCCCCCACGGCCTTGGCGATCATGGCCCAGCATGGGTGGCTGTCTCGCCTATTTTATCCCCAAGGGGATCCCCACACCTGGCCCGACTGGTCGGCGTTGGCCAATCAACCAACTGAATTCAAATGGGCGTGGGTCTTACGAACCATTCCAGAGCCCCAGTGGGCTTGGCTGACTCTGCCAAAAAAAACCAAACGATGGATTCGCCATGTGATTGCGCATGACTTCCACTGGGCACGCTGCCACATGACACCGGCTGATCTGGCTCTAGCCAGCCAAGACCTTATGAACCGTGGGTTTTCTGGGCAAGAACTCGCTAAAATGCAAACGCAACTCATGGACTACGTCACCCACAACCCCGAGGAAAATACTCCCGATGGGCTGGATGCGTATCTTCAAAAAACTCAAAACGAAACCTCACAATAGGCTCAACGCTTATACGCTTCGCAAACCATCAATTACACACGGTTATTGATATCCGAATCAATACTCTCTACATAGTGTAGTCACGAGAATTATGGTATAATTTAAGGAGGTAGAAGCGTAAACA
>JAQCBC010000002.1 GCA_027621615.1 bacterium | reverse complement strand
GTGTGAAGAAGGCATGCGCTTTGCGATTCGTGAAGGTGGCCGAACTGTAGGCGCCGGTGTTGTTACCACGATTATCGAGTAATTCACATGGCAGAAAAAAAGAAAGCAAAGGCGGCTACAAAAGCAGCCGTAAAATCAGCGCCTAAAGCAAAGAAGCCAGCAGCTAAAAAAGTTGCAAAGAAACAAGTTGCTCCAGAAGTTGCTAAGTCATCCGCTTCAGCGCAATGCATTCGTATTAAGTTAAAGTCGTTTGATCAACTGTTGTTGGATCAATCGGTTGCACGCATTGTTGAGACTGGCCGATATTCGGGAGCTACGGTTGTGGGTCCAGTGCCGTTGCCAACTAAAAAGCGCAAGTGGTGTATTTTAAAATCACCACACGTGGATAAACGTGGCGGAGAGCATTGGGAATTATCGATACACAGCCGGTTTGTGGATATTTTAGATCCACCGTCAGCAACGGTTAATTCTCTTATGGAGCTTGACTTGCCATCGGGTGTGGATATCGAAGTTCGTCAAATATCTCGATAATTTAATTGCGTTTGTGGGGGTCGAGGGGCCTCTACATCAAGGGTCGGGGGTATTAGCGGGGGTGCTAGAATTGATTAAGAAATCGTTGATCGTTTTCGTAGAATAGCTTAATAGACGGAATGTTGTATTTGAGCATTGCAATGCGTTCAACGCCAAGCCCAAAGGCGAAGCCCTTGTAAACAGAGGGGCCAATGTTAACAGCCTTGAGCACATTTGGGTGTACCATGCCGCACCCTAGAATTTCTAGCCAGGGTTGTTTGTCTGTCCAAGCAACATCCACTTCAGCCGATGGCTCGGTAAATGGAAAATAGCTAGGCCGAAATCGCACGCATTTGTCGCTGCCAAACATGTGCTTTAAAAACTGAGTTAAGATTGATTTTAATTCAGCGAATGAGGCAGTTTTTGAGACGAGCAGCCCTTCGATTTGATGAAACATAGCCGAATGAGAGCTGTCAGAATCGCAGCGATAGACTCGGCCGGGCACAATAATTTGAATGGGCAATTCATGGGTTTCCATGACATGAATTTGAACGGGGCTGGTATGCGTTCGTAGCAAATGATTGGGGTCCAAATAAAACGTGTCATGCATGTCCCGAGCGGGGTGGTCATCCGGGATATTTAGCGCTTTGAAATTATAAAAATCAGTTTCAATTTCAGGCCCTTGTTTAACGGAATAGCCGTGCTGCCCAAAAAAATCGCAAATCGCACGGGTGATTTGGGTAATCGGATGAATATGGCCGGTTTGAGCTGTGTTGACCGGCTGGGTAACGTCAACAGTTTCAGTCTTGACCCGATGATGTATGGCTTGATCACGCAACTGGTTAGTTCGTTTTTCAAAGGCATCCAGAAAGCTTGCCTTGATGGCATTAATGCGTTGGCCCAACTCAGCGCGGGTTTCTTTGGGTTGTTGCCCAATCGTTTTTAATGCTTGAGTTAACAGCCCTTTTTTGCCTAATAGCGTTAGTTTTAAGTGTTCCAACGATTCGAGGCTTTGAGCATCATGAATGGCGGACAAATGATCCGATTGTAAGGTGTCAAAATTAATATCAAGCATTTGGATTTCCTTTGGTTATGGGTGAGTCAATAAAGTATTCTATTTTAGGTACCCAATCTTGAATAATAGAATTGGTCGGGCGCAGGCCCATAATATAGTCTTTGTTAACTTTAATGGTATTGTATTGGCTGGCTTCAGTGAGCCAATTGGCTAGGTAAAGCTGAGCAGCTACTTGGTTGAGTTTTTTTTCGGCTTCGGTATTATCTGGATTATCACGGATATCCGTCACTGATAATGCCCAGATGTGGTGCCCATCATCGTATACAATCGGGCGTTTGCGGTGGGTTAATTGTAGAAGCAGTTCTTGAACAGTTTCGGGGCATTCATCGAAGGCTTTTGGCGTGGTTTGGTGAATAATAATTGGTTGAGCACTTTGGGTTAGTTTTTTGATTTTTTTCCATTTTCTTTGATGTTTGAGTTCATGAATAATTGGGCTTGATGTTATTTTAATGCCTTCATAAGCAATTTTCTTTTTAACGAACGATAAACCAGGATTTTGTTCCATCATCTGTTTAATGTAGGATGGGGTTATTCGTTTTTCCAAACGCTCTAAAATGGCTTGCTTAACGTAGCGTTTTTTTCCAATTAAGTTCGCATAATTTAACAAGCCCGAACGATAGTGCTCGTGGTCAATACCGTAATCCTCTAAAC
This sequence comes from bacterium, assembly GCA_027621615.1. Lineage (GTDB taxonomy): Bacteria > Margulisbacteria > Marinamargulisbacteria > UBA6595 > UBA6595 > UBA6595. Next base: position 14,086 of record JAQCBC010000002.1, on the reverse strand, counting down.
GGGTTAAGTAGTCCTTTTTTGCCTTGTCTAATGCGGTTTGCCCCATATTAATACCAATGGCTTCACCAATGTGTAGCAATAAGCTAAATTCAATAATTGTATCAACGAGTTGGTTGCTTAAAAATGCAACGTGTAGCTGATCGCTGTAGGATAAATAGCCAGCATGACTTTTGGGTTCGCTGAGTGCGTGTTGCGTGGATAGTGTGGATCGAAAAAAATCGTAGTCAATTAAATTTTCGTTGATGTCCAAGACTATGTTGGAATTCATGGATTCTGACACCAAGGTATCCCCATGAACGCCTCCCATGAGTAGGATTAGTAGGATAGTGATAATACCACCGTATCGATTCATAAATTCTATTGTAATCGATTACATTTTTCGGCACAATGCGAATACAGCGATGGCTTTTGGCTTGCAGTGGTGGTTTATGCATTGGATCATGGCATTGATGGTGCTCCCTGAGGTGTATATGTCATCGACAATTAATAGAGACTGGTTATTGCAATTGTGTGTGTATTGCGGGTTCCATTGAAAGGCATTGGCTAGTATTTTTTTTCGTTTTTCAGCTGGTTGGTTATACAGCGACGGCGTTTTTTTTACCCGTTGTACGCAGGGGTAGTATCGATGGCCGTAGCGGTGTTTAAATAAGCGTTCAACATGGTCAAACCCACGCTGGCGAATGCGACTCAGATGACTGGGCACAGGAATAACAATATCGGCGGTTGGAATTGCGAGGCTATCCGGAAGCAGTTGCTTAACAACCGCTGGGTTGCAGTCAAATTTCAAATGATGCATCAGTGTTTGAATAGCACCTGAAAATTCAAATAAGGCATGCACGGCATAGCTTTTTTCATAGATCGTAGTGGGTTCAGGGGTACACAGATTTTCACAATAATCACAAAGTGCATGCCCCCCCAATAATGGATCCATGGGTGTGTCGCAATGATGGCAATGACTGGGGGTGCAATACTGATTCAGTGCCATAAGAAAACGGTTGAAAAATAAGCCTAGATTATGCATTTTTTTATTAATTTAACGCAATTCTAATGGGTTTTTCAACAGTTTATCCACAATCGGCTTGACTGGGTGTGGAAAGCTCGGTTTTAGGTTATTTTTCTGATTTCAAAAAAAATAATCGAACGAGCTGATTTTAAGCTCAAAACTCCGTGTTTTGATTGCCTGTTTTAGGAGGTGATTCGGTCGAATTTAGGGGGGCTAGACTATTGGTTAATATGTGGTTATTCACGGGTTATCCACAGGCTTGTTGTCGATCTGTGGATAACCAACCTACTTATTGACAATCACGCTGTGTTTCCCGTAATTTTAATCTTGTAATGGATTTAAATGTTATGCGTGCCTTACATATTATCTTTATGGTTTGCTGGTTTGCGGGCTTGCTTTATATTGGTCGGCTTTTTGTTTACTATGTTGAAGCAAAATCCAACGATGCATCCCCCCAAGTGTCCAAGCAGTTGCATATCATGATGAAACGGTTGTTTTACATTATAACGTGGCCCAGTGGTATCCTAACGACCGTGATTGGATTGCATTTGCTCATGCAAACAGGCGCCTTAAGTTATCCATGGATGCATGCAAAGTTGGGGTGCGTGTGCTTACTTTGGGTCTATCATATTTGGTGTCATCGGTGTGTGGCGCTTCCACAGCGATTGCCCAGCAGTAGTCGAACCCTTCGTAGTGCGAACGAGGTTCCTAGTGTTCTATTAATTGCCATTGTGTTTTTTGTATCCACACGAACGATTGCCGTTGGCATTCCAGTTTTGGGCACAGTGATTTTTTTTGGTGTTTTAGCGGTTGTATTATCCAAGTTAGTCAAGATCGAGGAGACAGTATGAATATTCATGAATATCAAGCAAAAGAGTTGTTGAAGCAATACAAAATTACGATACAGGATGGTGTGGTGCTATCCGACGCTGTCGCTGCCGCTGAGACGATAACAGCGGTTCAGCAGCAATTTAATACGCAAGCCGTTGTTATAAAGGCTCAAATTCATGCCGGGGGTCGGGGTAAAGGTGGCGGCGTTAAGTTTTGCCCCAATACTGATTCGGCTAAGCAGGCGATTGATACTATTCTGGGCATGAATTTAGTGACCCATCAAACAGGACCGGAGGGTCAGTTGGTTCGAAAAGTATTGGTTGCGCAAGCCTTGGATATTGAATCTGAATACTATGTTGCCATTACATTGGATCGCTCAACCGGTTGTCCAGTTGTTATGGTGTCACCAGAAGGGGGGGTGGATATTGAGACAGTAGCGGCTGAAACCCCTGAAAAAATTACTCGAGTCGTTGTGGATCCGGTTGTTGGTTTGCGAGCGTTCCAAGCCAGGCATTTAGCCGGAGCTTTGGGTTTGTCCGGGGACGTGTACAAGCAGGCGGTTGCATTTTTTGTGAAGCTGTACTTTTGCTATGAGGAAACAGACGCTTCCTTAATTGAAGTAAATCCCTTGGTTGTGACGACGGAGGGTCAATTGGTTGCCTTGGATGCCAAGTTTAATTTTGATGACAATGCCTTGTATCGTCAGAAAACCATTGCTGAGCAGCGCGATACCCATGAAGAAAATCCCTCAGAAGTTGAGGCAAGCAAGCATAATTTAAACTATGTAAAATTAGATGGCAATGTTGGGTGTATGGTGAATGGTGCTGGATTAGCCATGGCGACCATGGATATCATCAAGTTTGAAGGGGGTGAGCCGGCTAACTTTTTAGATGTGGGTGGTGGCGCCAATGTTGAAACGGTGAAACAGGGATTTTCGATTATTTTGTCTGACCCCAATGTAAAAGCCATTTTAGTGAATATTTTTGGTGGTATTGTTCGATGTGACCGTGTTGCGAAGGGTATCGTTCAAGCGGTGTCTGAAATGAATTTAACCGTCCCGGTTGTTGTCCGATTGGAAGGAACGAATGCGGACGTGGCCAAAACAGTATTGGATGAGTCTGGGGTGTCCATTATATCGGCGACTACTTTGGAAGATGCCGCGCAAAAAGTTGTTCAGGCAGCGTCATAAAGAAGGAGGCAAACAATGGCTATTTTAGTAGATAACGAATCACGAATCATCGTCCAGGGTATTACTGGATCGGAAGGTAGTTTTCATGCGGAGCAGTGTCTGGCGTATGGGACCAATATTGTAGGGGGTGTCACGCCAGGTAAAGGCGGGCAAAGCGTCTTGGATGGGGTGCCTGTATTTAATACATGTTATGATGCTCGACGTTCGGTTCAAGCTAATGTGTCGTTGATTTTTGTCCCAGCACCGTTTGCTGCTGAGGCAATTATGGAAGCCGCTGATGCGGGTATTGAGTTGGTGGTTTGTATTACTGAAGGGATTCCGGTTCGAGATATGGTGATGGTTAAAGCCTATTTAAAAAATAAGCAGACCCGATTGATCGGCCCCAACTGCCCGGGTTTGTTAACGCCTGAGCAAGCAAAAGTCGGCATTATGCCTGGTTTTATTGCTAATCCCGGTCGCATTGGGGTGGTGTCCAAGTCTGGAACGTTAACTTATGAAGCGGTCTATCAAATTGGCCGTGTGGGTTTGGGTCAGTCAACCTGTGTGGGCATTGGCGGAGACCCAATCATTGGAACAACAATGGTGGATGTTTTAAAATTGTTTGAAGCGGATCCGTTGACCGATGCCGTGGTTCTGATTGGTGAAATTGGGGGTTCTATGGAAATTGAAGCTTCTGAATACGTGCGCCAGCATGGAACAAAACCAGTGATTGGCTTTATTGCTGGAGAAACAGCTCCCCCAGGACGTCGAATGGGTCACGCCGGAGCTATTGTATCCGGCGCCGATGAGTCTGCAGCGGCTAAAAAAGCGGTTATGCGAAGCAGTGGCATTATTGTTGTCGATTCGCCAGCATTAATTGGGGAGGCCGTTGCTAAACAATTACAAACCGCATAAATGAAGCAGGTTTTTGTCGCTGCAACCCGTCAGAATGACGGAAAGACACTCGTGTCTTTAGGGCTGTTTCACGCCCTGTTGCAGCGCTACTCCAACATGGGGTACATGAAGCCAGTGGGGCAACAGTATCGGGTGATTGATGGGGAAAAAATTGATAAAGATGCGGCGTTAATTTATCACAGTTACAACTTGCAGGACAATTTAAAACGGATGAGCCCAATCGCAGTTCCGTCAGGGTTTACACGTGATTTTATTGACGGAGATTCCAATTCAGATGCGTTGATATCGAAAATTTTATCGGCCAAGGAACACTTGTCGGACGGCAAGTCCTGCATGCTATATGAAGGCACGGGTCACGCGGGTGTGGGGTCGGTATTTGGTTTGTCGAATGCGACCGTGGCTAAGGCCTTAAATACCTCGGTTATTTTAGTCACCCTGGGGGGTATTGGACGAACGATTGATGAGTTCATGTTGAATAAAGCCTGCTTTGATCAACAGGGCGTTCGGGTGTCCGGGGTTATTGTGAATAAAGTGTTGCCGGAAAAGTATGATGATGTGGAGCCGGTTATTCGGCGTGGGTTTGATCGATTGGGGATCCCCGTGTTTGGGGTTATTCCCATGAAATCGATGCTCAGTTGGCCATCGGTGATGGCGTTGCAAAAAGATTTAAATGCCACGTGGCTCAGTGATTCTGAGTCGGGTTTGTTGAATTGTGTGGAGCATTTTGTGATTGGGGATATGCAGCCACACGATGCGTTGCATGTGATTAAGCCCAATACGGTGTTAATTGTGCCGGGCAATCGCGAGGGGTTAATTTTAGCGGCCTTATTTGATAGTTTGTATGACCATCAGCATCGATTATCCGGTATTATTTTTACCAATTCAGTATCCCCAGAGCAAAAAGTATTGGATTTAATTAAGCGAACGAATATTCCGTTGTTGCAGGTGGATGAAGATTCATTTTCGGTTGCAACACGCATTAATAAAATGATTTTTAAAGTCTACGATAAAGAATCCCATAAGATTAAAGCTGCCCAAGATTTGGTGGAGCAGTATGTGAATCTGGATGCCGTGTGCGCAATTTTGTAGGCATTTTGTGTTAAAAACTCTATAAAAATGCTACAATAGGGCTCTAATGACAAAGCAAGAACGAAACGGGGCTCAGGCATTAATTGCGTGTTTAGAGAGCCACAATGTTCCCTATATTTTTGGATATTCCGGCGGTGCTGCAATGCCCATGTTTGATGCACTGGTTGATTCGTCGATTGAATTAATCATGCCCCGTCACGAGCAAGGGGCGATTCATGCGGCGGATGGGTATGCCCGTGTTTCGCATCAACCGGGGGTGGTTTTGGTGACCAGTGGGCCTGGGGCTACAAATATTGTAACTGGGTTGTTAACGGCTCAAATGGATTCGGTTCCCTTAATCGTGCTCACAGGTCAAACGAATTTGGATAATTTGGGTAAAGATGCGTTTCAAGAAGCGGATGTGTTTGGGATTACGTTGCCAGTTGTGAAACACAGTTATTTGGTGCGCAACACCAATGACATCCCCCGTATTATTCATGAAGCCTTTCATATTTGCAATACGGGTCGGCCCGGTCCGGTGTTGATTGATTTACCTAAAAATATTACCAGTGGGCCCTGCACAGCATCGTTGGATGCGCCGGTTCATTTGCCGGGGTATCGCTTGCCACAGCCCCCGGACCCCGTGGCCGTTCAAACCATGGCGCAATATATTCAGGCATCCAAGAAGCCGCTCTTGTTGGTGGGGCAAGGCGCGGTTATTGCGCGCGCCAGCCACGAGGTGATTCAATTGGCTGAAACCTTGCAGGCGCCTGTAACGACAACGTTATTGGGCAAAGGCGTATTCCCAGAAACCCATCCCCTGGCATTGGGCATGTTGGGGATGCATGGGACGGCGTATGCGAACAAAGCATTGGTGGACTGTGATCTAATTGTGTCAATAGGGTCTCGATTTGATGACCGCATTAATGGCGATCCGAGTCGATTTTGTCCCAATGCCAAACGCCTCCACATTGATGTGGATCCGGGTGAAATTAATAAGATTGTCTCGGTGGATGCCCACGTTTTGGGCGATGCCAAATCGGTCTTGCAAGCCTTGTTGCCGTTAGTGAAGCCGTTAAAGACACGGGCTTGGTTGGCAACAATCCGAAAAAATAAACGGGATTTTCCCCTGAAATATGATAACGCGCAAGGGCTTACATCTCAGCGGGTGTTGGACGACATTTCACGAATTACACAAGGCAATGCAATTGTCACCACCGATGTGGGGCAGCATCAAATGTGGGCGGCTCAGTTTATTCAACTTAGCCGACCGGATACATGGTTGTCATCCGGTGGTGCGGGAACAATGGGCTATGGGTTTCCATCTGCAATTGGCGCGCAATTGGCTGCTCCTGAGTCGCTCGTTATTGCGGTGGTTGGCGATGGTGGGTTTCAAATGACCTTGTATGAGCTATCAACCATTATGCTGTATAAGCTTCCCGTTAAGATTGTTATTTTAGACAACAAGTATTTGGGGATGGTTCGCCAATGGCAGGAATTATTTTTTGATAATCGGTTGTCGGGTGTTGATTTGGAGCACAGTCCAGATTTTGTTAAATTAGCGCAAAGTTATGGGGTTAAAGGCGTTCGTATTCAAAACGCACGGGCCTGTCGTCGTAAACTTCGGGAGGCGTTTGAGTATCCCGGTCCGGTGCTGATTCATGCGGAGGTTATTAAAGAAGATAACGTGTTCCCGATGATCCCTGCGGGCAAGTCCGCAGAAGCGATGATTTTAGAGCGTCCCGATACCCCCATGGAAAAACCAACCGGGAGTACATGATGACGAAAGAGATTCATATTCATGTAGCCAATCAGCCTGGGGTGTTAAGTCGCGTCGCTCAGGTGTTTGCCCGCCGTGGGTTTAATATTGAGTCTTTGCAAGTTGTGCCAGACTCGGATAAGGTTCATTCGTATATGACAGTTGTGGCGACGGGTGATGCGTCTGTTTGGCCGCAAATCATTAAGCAAGTATCCAAGTTAGTGGATGTGATTCATTGTGAATTTAAGGAGTCGTGAATGGTTGGTTTAATTGTTAGTCAGTCGGGAATTCGGGGGATTGTCGGGGAGACATTGACCCCGTACGTTGCCTTGGATGTGGGGGTTGCGTTTGGACATTTTGTATCGGGGGGTGTTGTGGTTGTGGGGGGCGATACACGTCCGTCCCATGAAATGTTGAAGCAAGCCGTAGTAGCAGGGCTAACCAGTGTCGGGTGTTCGGTTATTGATATTGGCAAAGTCCCAACGCCAACGGTTCAGCAAGCCATTCGGTATCATCAAGCAGCTGGGGGTATTGTGATTACGGCATCGCATAATCCAGCGCCTTGGAATGGCTTGAAATTAATGCAAGCGAGCGGGTCGTTTTTGGATGATGCGGCGTATGAGCAGTTTCAAGGCGTTTATGCCAACCGCCATCAGCTCGTGGGCATGCCATGGGATCGGGTGGGCCAGTGCGTTCAGGACCCGGATGCGATTCAGCGGCATGTGAATCGTATTGTGTCGGTTATTGAAATGCCAGATGTTTCCCATTTGTCGGTCTTGGTGGATGCCAATCATGGAACGGGGTGTTTGGCGACCCCCGTTTTATTGGATGCATTGGGGGTTCGGTACGATCTGATGCAATCGGATGGAGACGGGTACTTTTCACACCCTCCGGAACCCGTTCGGGCTAATTTAGACGACATTGTTTCCCGGATGCAGTCGGGCGGGTATGATATTGGGTTTGTGCAAGACCCCGATGCGGATCGGCTGGTTGTTATCGATGATCAGGGACGCTATATTGGCGAAGACTATACCCTGGGGTTGTGCGTCGATTATCTATTAAGCACGCACAATGCCGTGGATTCAACGGTAGTGATTAATTTATCAACCTCAGCCTTGTTGCATGATATTGTCGCACGGCATCAGGCGCAACTGGTTCAAACTAAAATTGGTGAGACACATGTGACACAGGCCTTAATGCAGCATGGCGGTTTAATTGGCGGTGAAGGCAATGGGGGCGTGATTTATCCGGAAGTGGGATGGGGGCGTGATAGCTTGGTGGGGATGGCGTTGTTGTTAAAAGCGCTAGTGACGCAATCCGTTCGCGTGTCGCAATGGGCCGATCAATTTGATCGGTATGAATTTCTCAAAGCGTCAGTGCCGGTGACGGACTCAATGAATTTAGAGGCGCTCATTCATGCGTTGAGTAATCAATTTTCAGACTACACAGCAAATGACGCAGACGGCTTGAAACTGATGGGCCCGGACGGCTGGATTCATGTACGGAGTTCCAACACTGAGCCCATCGTCCGCATTTTTATTGAAGCCAAAACACAGGCGTTGTGCCAGGCTATGATGGCTCAGGTGAAGGCGACAATGACCAATGGCTGAATTAAATTTGTCAATGACAGTCAATTTGGTTTATAATATTACTCAGCTAGATTTGTTTCAGGAGGATGCATGACGGACGTGGAAAATAATAATGGTAATTTAATGGAAAATGATGACGAAATTCTAAGCACAGAAACAAGTCAACAATCTGGGGCAAGTATGAGATTTGAGCCCGATGAGATGGACGAAGAAGATTTCTTTGGTCAAGCAGTTAATGATTTAATTGTTGATTATTCAATTGGGCAGACCGTTCAAGGCATAGTGAGCAGTATTGAGAAGGAAGGGATCCTGCTAGATATTGGGTATAAATCCGATGCCTTTATGCCAAACAATGAAGTGCCGAAAAAAACTCTGTTGGGTGATCCATTAACGATCATACCGGGTGACCAGGTGGATGTTACTATCGTAAAATTAGAGACAAAAGAAGGGTACACATTGGTTTCAGGAAAGCGCGCCTTTTTCGCATTGGCTTGGCAGTATCTTAAAGATGCCGCACAGTCTGGGGATGTGTTGTCTGTTACGGTCAACAATCAGGTGGAAGGTGGCTTGGTGGCCCAGTTTAACACCGTTAAAGGGTTTATTCCGGCTTCCCACGCGGTCACTGGTCCAGACGATTCGCTTGAAAATTATATTGGAAAGTCACTGGAAGTGGTGGTTCTTTCCGTTGATCAAAAAAAGAAGAAAGTCGTATTTTCAGCTAAGAAGGCCCGGCAGCGTCCCAGTGAAAGTCAGGTCAAAGAAACGGATGCTTTCTTTGAGGAGTTGGATTCCGGTCAGGTGCTTAACGGTACGGTAACCAACATTAAAGACTTTGGGGCTTTTGTGGATATCGGTCACGGCATCGAAGGATTAGTCCACATTAGTGAATTGTCATGGACGCGTGTCCGTCACCCATCAGACGTGATTGCTGTTGGTGATGAGGTTCAAGTGTTTGTTTTGGGTGTCAGTACAGAAAATCGCCGGGTTTCTTTGGGCATGAAGCAGTTGCAGCCCGATCCGTGGTTGCGTGCACAAACACTCTATCGCGAAGGCGATATTGTTGAAGGTGTTGTAACACGCATTGCTACGTTTGGTGCTTTTTTTGAATTGCAGCATGGCATTGAAGGCTTGATTCACATTAGCAAGTTTTCGACGGATCGCGTTGAAAATGTAGCAGATGTGGTGTCTGAAGGATACAAATGCAAAGCAAAAATTATTAAGTTCTTCCCAGATAAGCAAAAAATTGGATTGAGTCTCATTGGTGTTGATCAAGACGGTCCATGCACCAACATTGAAGACCGTGAACAGAGTGCAAATGCTGATGATTCTGTTCTTAATACAGAAGAAACGATAGTGGAGGCGAATTAGTTATGGCAGTAAAAGTGCGATTAAAGCGATTTGGAAACAAAGACAATCCATCGTATCGGGTTGTTATCATGGATAGCCGAAGTCCTCGAGATGGGGCGGTTATTGAGTCTATTGGCCAATACAACCCAATGCGAGAGCCGTTGATTTTTACAATTAAAGAAGATCGATTGCGCTATTGGATGGGGGTGGGCGCTCAGCCAACCGATACTGTGAAACGCTTGGTTTCACAGCATTCTGAATCAGTAGCCAAAGAGTTTAAAAAACAATTTAAGAGAAAGTTTAAAATTAAAGAAAAGCGAGGTAGCCATGTGGTCGAATCTAATGAACAAGAGCAATCTGACGGATCCGGAAACGCCGATTCAGAAAACTGAGTCATCATGCATGAAAGACTTAGTCGAATACATTGTTAAAGCATTGGTTGACAACCCCAATAACGTGGAGGTTACAGAGGTTTCCACAACCAGCACATCGGTGATTGAGGTGAAAGTTGACCAAAGTGATGCCGGCAAAGTTATTGGTCGTGAGGGTCGGATTGCCAATGCCATTCGCACGTTGGTCAAATCAGCCGGTGGCCGAGACAATCGAAAAATTAACGTTGAAATTATAACGCAGTAGCATGCGGATCTACTTAGTCACCCTCTTTCCGGAGGTGATGGAGGCCGCATTGCTGCGAGGGGTTTTGAAAAAGGGGTATGATGCTGGTCGGTTTTCTTTTGACTGCATTGACTTGCGGCAGCATGGTGTGGGGCATCGGAAACAAATTGACGATGCACCCTTTGGCAAGCAGTCGGGCATGGTAATTCGTGCGGACGTGGTTCAAAGCGCCGTAATGGCTATTCCGGATTACACCCACTACCCCATGATTTTAATGAGCCCATCTGGAACAGCGCTTGATCAGACCATGCCAACCGAATGGGCCAAAGGCTCCGGCTTAATCATTGTATCGGCTTACTATGAAGGGGTGGATTATCGCATTTTTGATCTGTTGCCCATTGTACCGGTGTCCGTTGGGCCGTATGTTGTTTCATCGGGGGATTTGCCGGCATTAATGGTGGCGGAAGCCACGGTTCGGTTGTTGCCCGGTGTTGTGGGGTGTATGGACAATGTGGCGGATGACTCGTATGTATCGGCGTTGTTGGAACCCCCCACCTACACACAGCCACGAGCCTTGGGAGCTGATCCAGAATACCCTGTTCCCGATGTTTTGCTCAGTGGGCATCATCAACGCATTGCTGATTGGAAGCAGCATCAGGCGTTGTCGGCCACATTTTTTAATCACCCCCAGTTATTGAGTGCGTATCAGCCTAGTCAAGCCGAGCAAATTATGTTATTATCTACTCTAAAAGGAAAGGAGAGAATTTGAATTATGCCATCTAAAATAATACAAGACCTAGAAGCGATTTCCAAAGACGATGCTGTTGCATATGCTGTTGGCGATACCATTCGGGTTCATCAATTAATTCGTGAAGGGAAAAAAGAGCGGGTTCAACGCTACGAAGGGGTTGTGATTAGTCGTCGCAATAGAGGCAATATTAAAGAGGTTGTCACGGTTCGTAAAATCGTTGATAAAATTGGGGTAGAAAAAACATTTTTAGTTCGCTCTCCGTTGGTGTCTAAAATAGAAGTGGTTCGGCAATCCAGTGTTCGTCGGGCTAAGCTATTCTATTTACGAGACCGAAAAGGAACCAAGGCAACTCGATTAAAAGCAAAAGTCGAAGCCACGCAATCCGATAGCTAGGATGATCCGGGCAGGTATTGTCGGGGCTGCAGGGTATGTTGGATCCACATTAGTCCGCCTGGTTCACGAGCATCCCCATTTGGATCTTGAGTTTGTGGGCAGTTCAACCCATGCTGGTAAATTGGTATCGGATATTTACGCATTTGTTCAGGATCCCGATTTGGTTTTTAGTCAATTTGATCCGCTTAGCCCTCCCAATGTGGATGTGTTATTTATGGCCATGCCCCATGCAACATCCCATGTGTGGATGCATCAACTCACAAAAAAAACAGAGATTTCCGTGTTTGATTTGTCGGCGGATTTTCGATTGGACTCCCCTGAGGCGTTTGAGCGTCATTATGCTATTCCACATGAAAACCCAGATTTGTTGGATCAATTTTCTTATGGGATCCCGGAATTGTTTCGGTCTGATATTCAGGAAAAGCCGCATTGTGCATTAGCCGGTTGCTTTGCAACTGCTATGATCTTGGGGCTGTATCCCCTGCGGGATCAATCCTTTGTGGACACCATTGTGATTGATGGCAAAACTGGGATGTCCGGTGCCGGGAAAAAAGTAGTTCCCACGAGCCTATACTGTGAAGTCAACGAAGCGGTATTGCCGTACAATACCTATCATCATCGCCATGTGGCCGAAGTCACGCAGGTGGTGGGTCGGCCTGTGCTGTTTTCGCCGCATATTGTTCCCATGGATGCGGGTATTTTATGTTCAAGTTATATTCGGTGCCAATCCCCAGTGGCAGCCGAGCAGATTCGTGCGCTGTATCAGCAGCAGTATGCGGCATGCCCGTTCATTCAATTGGTGGCTGATGTACCCAAAACCAAGCGTGTGGTTGGGACCAATCGGTGTGAAATTGGGGTTCAGGTCTATGATGATCATTGGTTGGTGGTGTTTGTTGCCATTGACAATTTAATTAAAGGTGCAGCTGGGCAAGCCATTCAGGCCATGAATATCAAATTTGGTTTTAATGAGACAATCGGGATCCGACAATGATCGATGGCGTTTATTTAGATGGTATTGCGTCGGGGATCAAGCTCAGCGGAAAACGCGATCTTGGCTATATTTTTGTGCCCGATGCCTGTGCTTCTGCCTGTGTGGTTACGCAAAATGTGTGTCGGGCGGCGCCGGTATTAATCACGGAGCAATATCGGCATTTGGGCAAATTTAAAGCGATATTTTTTAATTCTGGGAATGCCAACATGTTAACCGGTTCTGCTGGATTTAAAACGGCCGAGCAGATGCAGCACATAGCCGCTGATTCTTTGGGATTGACGCTTGAAGAAGTGGCCATTGCCTCAACAGGTAAAATTAGCGAGCCCTTATCCTTAGATAAAATACAAGCAGGGTCCGTGCGATTGTTCCAATCCCCGCATGCTCAGGATTCAGATGCATGCATGGCCGCTATGTTAACCACCGACTTGGTTACGAAATCAACCCATCAAACAGCGATTATTAATGGGCAAACGGTTGAGGTCGCTGGGATGGCCAAAGGCTCAGGAATGATTGAACCCAATATGGCGACCATGTTTGCATTTTTGGTCACCAATGTTGCCATCGAATCCGAGCTTCTTCAGGCGATCTTTTCTCGTGCGGTTGCCGATACCTTCAATATGATTTCTGTGGATTCCGATACGTCAACCAATGATACAGCGCTGATTATATCCCGTCCGGTCTGTACGATTGATTGGGCGGACCCTATTCAGTCTGATCTGTATTACAAGCTGGTGTATCAGGCATGTCGAGACTTGGCGATTCAAATTGTTCGGGACGGCGAAGGCATGACTAAACTGATGCATGTGACGGTGCGTCAGGCCCCCGATGTGACGGTAGCGCAGCACATTGTGAAGGCCATTATTAACTCGCCATTGGTAAAAACAGCGGTGCATGGCGGGGACCCCAATTGGGGTCGTATTATTGCCGCAGCGGGTAAAGCACCGGGGGCATCCGCATGTGTCAATGTTGAGCGCATTGCGCTGTCTATTGCCGGGACGTGTGTGTTTCAAGCCGGGGAGCCCGTCGCGTTTGATACCCCTACATTGCGTCAACACTTGCAAGCATCCGATACCGTTGCGATTGAGTTGATGCTGGGTTGTGGGTCTGTGGTTGTGGAAGGGTGGGGAACGGATTTATCCAAAACATACATTGATATCAACGTGGCCTATACATAAATGGTTGACTTGGGCTAAGCATTGCTATTTTATTCCCTTTTTCGATAAACTATTAAAGTGATATACAAAGATAATATCGATAAAGCACGCGTATTGGTTGAATCGCTGCCATACATTAAAGACTTTTTTGGCAAAACTGTTGTCATTAAATACGGGGGGTCGTTAATGGTTGACGATGCCATGAAACAGCAATTTGCGCAAGATATTGTATTGTTGAAGTACGTCGGCATTAATCCGATTATTGTCCATGGTGGGGGGAAAGATATTACCAAATGGCTCAACCGCATTGGCAAAGAGACCGTGTTTATTGATGGCCTTCGAGTGACCGATTCAGAAACGATGGAAGTCACAGAAATGGTTTTATCGGGTAAAATTAACAGCGACATTGTTACGCTAATTAATGAAGCCGGCGGTAAGGCCGTTGGGTTGTCCGGCAAAGACGGCCACTTGTTTCAAGCCAAGCGCCTGGATCATCACCCTG
>JAQCBC010000137.1 GCA_027621615.1 bacterium | reverse complement strand
ATGTTACAGACCAATTTCCACCAACCGAAGCCCTTGTCACACAAGCGCTTAAAAACCGTTTTCCTGATTGGAAAAAACCCCATTGTCCAACATTTACAGAAGAAATGGTTGAGCAGGCAGTTCAGCGAGCTAAGCGAGCTAATATCAATAGCAACAACACACCGGGCAGCACTACCACCGGAACAACCGTTTACAAACTACTTGATATTTTACTTAAAAACAGATCCCCAAATTAATGCTTTGAGCTATTCACCCCATCTGCGGTATTATATACGTATTAATGACAACAACACAATCACCGCCCATTCTCGCCATCGTCAACCAAAAAGGGGGCGTTGGCAAAACCACAACCGCCATTAATCTGGCCTGTTACTTAGCCGAATTTGGCCACAAAACCCTCCTCATCGACGCCGACCCCCAAGCCAACAGCACCTCTGGCATCGGCCTAGACCAAGCCCAACTCACGCACAGCCTCTACGATATCTTAATTGACCCCGCCCAACTCGAACACGCCCTATGCCCCAGCCCCTTCCCCCGGCTTCACGTCATCCCCGGGCATCAAAACTTAGCCAGCATTGACTTGGATATCGGCTCGATGGTTTCACGTGAAACACGGCTTAAAGACTGCCTCGCCCCCCTCCACCCATTTTATGACTTTATGATTATTGATTGCCCACCGGCTATTAACCTAATTACCGTCAATGCCATGGTAGCGGCAACGGCCAGCATTATCCCCGTGCAATGCGAATACTTTGCCCTGGAAGGGTTGGCCTACCTAACCAAGACCCAAGTCCTCATTCGGGAGAACTTTAACCCCGATTTGGATCTGCTCGGCATCTTGCCCACCATGTACGATTCCCGCACCAGTTTGAACCGGCAAGTCATTGCCAATATTGAATCCGTGTTCCCCAACCAGGTCTTTTCAGCCATCCCCAGAAATATTAAACTCAGTGAAGCACCCAGCCATGGGTTGCCCGTTCAGTTGTATGCCCCCAAATCCAAGGGAGCCAAGCGATATCAACAATTTACACAGGAGGTCTTACACCGTGTCAAACAACCAGCCACTTAAACCCAGCAATGCGGCCATGGGCCGAGGATTGGAAACCCTAATCCCCAAATCATTTCTCAATAGCGGAAAAACCATTCTCACCGTGCTAGCCAGCGATATTATCCCCAGCCCGTTGCAACCTCGGCATCATTTTGACCCCGATGAGTTGGCGGCGTTGGCCACCACGATTGAGGCGCATGGGATTATTCAGCCGTTGGTGGTTCGGCGCAATGGCAATCAGTTTGAATTAATTGCCGGGGAGCGTCGATGGCGCGCGGCCAAACTGGCCGGTCTGGAGCGCGTGCCAATTATCATTCGGGACAGCCCCGATGATGCGGTACTCAAAGTCGCCCTTATTGAGAACATGCACCGGGAAGACCTCAATCCCCTGGACATTGCCGCCGGCTACAAACAACTCATTGACCAATTTGCCATGACCCATCAAGAATTGGCGGATTTGTTCAGCAAAAACAGATCCACCATCACCAACACCCTGCGCTTGCTAAGCCTATCCCCCGCCGCCCAAGACGCGGTGTACAACAAACAAATATCCGAAGGCCATGCCCGGGTCTTGGCCGGGCACCCCGACCAAGAAGCGGATCTTTTAAATGCGATTATTACGCAAAAACTGAGCGTCCGAGAAGCCGAAAAACTGGCCACGCGCGGGGCAACACCAACCCCCAAATCCCCTGTATTCCAAACCCTGCGCACCCTGGCCAATCGCTTATCCAAGCAGCTCAACCTGCCCTTGAGCATATCGGGCACCGAGGCGAAGGGCCGCATTACCCTGCGCTACACCAGTGCGGCACAACGCCAACAGATTGAAGCCTTGTTATCCAATTATGGACCTGATCACACCGTACATTGAGCTGCTCAAGCAGTACAATACCCACACCAACATTTATTCCAAAACGGCGTATGATCGACTGTCCTTTCATTGCGCCGATGCCCAAGCCCTGGCCCAGCTCATTGGCAATACAAAAAAAACCGTCTTGGATATGGGATCCGGCAGTGGATTGCCTGCCATTATACTGGCCATCACCAACCCCAAGAATACTGTGCTTGCGGTTGAATCCAAGTCCCGAAAGACCCGATTTTTGGATTCGGTCAAAACAACGCTAAACCTGACCAACCTCCAGGTGCTCAACCAGCCCATCCAAACGGTATCGGGGTATCGGGTGGATGTGGTCACGGCCAAAGCGTTTAAGCCGGCCAGCACCATTGTGCAACTGGCCAAACGACTCCGAGCCCGGCGATGCCTGGTACCCATTAGTGCCAACCAGCGCGACACATTGCCACCCGAACTGGCCAACTGTGTGACCACGGTTCCGGACCCAGCGGGTATTGATTGGGACGCCTTTTACTATGTAGATTACCGATTCTAATCCGTGGTATCATAGCCGTATGCCAATTGCTGAAGGAAAAATATTTGATTTTGACACCGAATCGGCCATTCGACCCGATTTCTTAGAAACCATCCCCTACACCGGGGACCCCCAGTACGTGGCGTATAAAACCGCAGAGTTTTCGGCGGTATGCCCCTTTTCAGGCCTGCCAGACTATGGAATTCTGCACATTGAATACGTCCCCGATACGGCCATTGTGGAGTTAAAATCCCTAAAATATTATCTGTTATCGTATCGATCCGTTGGTATTTACCAAGAAGCGGCCACCCATCGGTTGGCACAGGATCTGTATGCCTGCATGAACCCCCAGTATTTAATGGTTAAAACCATCTACAATACCCGTGGCGGGATTGACACCACCTGCACCCTGACCAAAGGCCACAACCCCCTGTAGCTGTGGGGCATCGGCTGGGGCAAGTGTTTTTAGCGGATTTTAATATTTTAGATAAAATTTTGGGGACCCTGCCCCCCCACTGCCCGCA
>JAQCBC010000136.1 GCA_027621615.1 bacterium | reverse complement strand
CCCTACTTTACGACAGATACGACAGCCGCCTTACGTGCAGCAGAAATCAAAGCCGATGTTATATTAAAAGCAACGCAAGTGAATGGGGTCTATGATAAAGACCCGGTTAAATACGACGATGCCAAAAAGTTTGAATCAATCTCTTATATGGATGCTTTGCAAAAAGAATTAAAAGTCATGGACAGCACGGCATTGTCCCTGAGTATGGATAATAATATTCCAACCATTGTATTTAAACTAACTGAAGAGAATCATATTCAAAATATTATTTTAGGCCATAAAATTGGCAGCCTAGTTGGGAGTGCTGAATGAGCGAGTTTGAACAAAAATTAAACAAATGTGTGGACAATCTTATCACGCGGTTCAAGTCGGTTCGGACCAACCGCACATCCCCTGATTTATTGGACGGCATTGTGGTGGATTATTATGGTGCGCCTACCCCATTGAAACAATTGGCCAGCATTTCTGTTCCGGATTCGACAACCTTATCCTTGCAAGTATTTGATAAAAGCACGGTTGAAGCGATTGAAAAAGCTTTGGTTATGTCATCCTTGGGCATTAATCCCCACGTGGATGGAACCAGTATCCTATTAAAAGTTCCGCCTTTGACTGCTGAGCGACGCAATCAACTGGTGAAGCAAGTTAACCAATTGGCTGAAGAGGCCCGAATCGGTGTTCGAAATCTCCGTCGATCCGCTATGGACGATATCAAAAAAAATTCAGATTTATCGGATGATGACAAAAAACAAGAAGAGCAGCGCATTCAAAAAACGACCGAGCGATTTAATCAAACTATCAGCAACGCTCTGGATAAAAAAGTTGAGGCGTTAACGACTGTTTAGTCATGCATTCACCGGCACATATTGCGGTTATTATGGATGGAAACCGCCGATGGGCCACCGCCAATGGGCACACTGAACACGATGGACACCGTGCAGGGGCAAAAGCCTTCCAAAATACGATCGATGCCTGCATTGAACAGGGCATTGCGTATTTAAGTGCATACGTATTTTCAACTGAAAATTGGAAGCGCCCGCAATCTCAAATCAAATTTTTGATGACGTTAATGGAACATTTGCTCAATGAGCATGTCAAAACAGCCTGCAAAAACGATATTCGCGTCCGTTGTTTGGGCAATTTATCCGCCCTACCCAAATCCTTGCAATCGACCATTGCCACAGCCCATAAAAAAACCCAGGATCACACAACGCTTAATTTAAATATTATGATTAATTATGGGGCTCATGAAGAAATTACCCATGCCTGCCAACGCATTGCCCGAACGGTTCATGCCGGTGATTTAGCACCTGAAGCCATTACCCCGCAAACGATTCAAGACCATTTGTACACGAACACAATGCCAGCGCCCGATATTTTAATTCGAACTGGCGGCGATACCAATGTTCGACTCAGCAATTTTATGTTGTGGCAATGTGCCTACAGCGAATTATTTTTTTTGCCAATCTTATGGCCTGATTTTACCCCTGAGCATTTGGCCAACGTTTTGGATGCTTACAAAAGTCGAAAAAGAAATTTTGGAGAATAGCGTATGGTAACTCGGATTATAGCTGCCGCAATCCTGATTCCATTGGCCTTATTCATTGTCTACACGGGTGGATGGGTTGCAACGGTGTGTGTCTTAGGCGTGGGCCATTTGATACTCAAAGAATATTACGCCATGATTGATCACACATTTTCTATCACATCATCGCACTGGCTGGGGCACAGCGTGTTTGCTTGTGGGATTATTGGACACTATAGTAGCATCAACATCTTGCCGCACATGCTGTATGCCGGACTACTAATCAGCGTATTGGGGATCCTATTCATTGAATTGGCACGTGGCCAGTTATTCGCCGCCCATCGCTATCGTGTGCATCAAATTCGAATCCCTATAACCATTGCTGTATTGCTATTTAGTCTCATTGCCCTGCGTGCGCTACCCCATGGAACCCTGTGGGTTTGCCTAGCCCTGGCCTTAACCTGGTTAACGGATAGTTTGGGGTTATTCATTGGCAACACAATGGGCAAGCAGAAGTTAGCCCCTCGCATTAGCCCGGGAAAAACCGTTGCGGGCGCTGTGGGCCCGTTAATCCTATTAACCGGGTTGGTTGCGCTATTGCATGGTCGCATTCCCTTACCCAATACAATCATTTGGATGACGCCCATTGCTATTGTTTGTGCTCAGCTTGGAGATTTGCACGAGTCGTTAATCAAGCGCTATTGCAAGATCAAAGATTCGTCCGCGATTATTCCCGGTCACGGGGGTGTTTATGATCGTATGGACAGCCTTCTATTTAGCGCATCTGCATTGTATCTCTGTGTTGTTTTAACGAGTCTATGAAACGGTTGTGTATTCTAGGCGCAACCGGCTCCATTGGCCAACAGAGTTTGGATGTGGTTCGGCAACACCCAGACCAGTTTAAGGTTGTTGGACTCAGTGGGCATCGCAATCTTGCACAATTAATTCAAGATTGCCTGGCGTTTCAACCCGAGTATGTGCATGTCCCCGATACGGCAGCGGCTCACCGTATAGCGGCCGAATTACCTCCGAAAACGCAGTGTTTGATAGGCCCAGAATCCCTGGCGACTATGGCGCAAGAATGCCAAGCCGATTTATTAATTTTAGCCATTGTTGGAACGGCGAGTTTAGCCGCTAGTTATGCGGCTATTTGTGCACGCATTCCCATTGCACTGGCCTGTAAAGAAGTGTTGGTCTCTGCTGGCAGTTTGATTCAACGCACAGCCCGAGACTATGGGGTTCCCCTACTACCCATTGATTCTGAACATGCAGCCATTCACCAATGCCTTGCGTATGTTGATCATGACAGCACCCAGGTTCGGCGCATGACCTTAACCGCATCCGGGGGGCCCTTCTGGGATCAACCAGATTTGAACTGGGCATCCGTAACTCCAGGCCAAGCGGTTCAGCATCCCAGGTGGTCCATGGGCAAAAAA
>JAQCBC010000135.1 GCA_027621615.1 bacterium | reverse complement strand
ACCCCAAGCATTTGAGTGGTTCAAAAAAGCTGCGGATCAAGGGCATGCCGATGCTCAGTCTGCGCTTGGGATAATGTATTATTTGGGCAAAGGTGTAGAAAGAGACTATAAAAAAGCATTTGAGTGGTTCAAAAAAGCTGCGGATCAAGGGCATGCCGATGCTCAGTCTGCGCTTGGAACAATGTATTGTTTTGGCAAAGGTGTAGACAAAGATTACAAACAAGCAGTTGAATGGTACAAAAAAGCTGCGGATCAAGGGCATTCTAATGCTCAGTTTGAGGTTGGAAGAATGTATTATCGTAAAGATTTTGTAGACAAAGACCATAAACAAGGATTCGAATGGATCAAGAAGGCTGCGGATCAAGGGCAATGAAGGTGCTCAGTATCAGGTTGGAAGAATGTATCATCTTGGCTATGGTGTAGACAAAAATGGGAAGAAATCATTTTTATACATGTATAAAGCAGCTAAGCAAAACAAGGCTGAAGCTCAATATTTAGTAGGGAGTCACTACAACCTAGGAGATCATATAACTCGAAACGACAAAAAAGCCTTTGAATGGTTTAAAAAAGCTGCGGATCAGGGCAATGAAGACGCTGAAATAGCTTTAATTGAATACTTTGACTACCCCTAACTCATCTGCTAGCTATTGGGTTAAGTTAACCAAAAATATTATAAATCCAATCTGGAGTGCCAAATATTAACGCATACAGCCCCAAAGGACCTACAAAGACTACTATTGGCCCGGAAATGCCAAGGAAAACCATCCAAAAGCTTCCTAGTTTGATTGAGAGCCATAGCCAATAAAAAACCCCAACGGGATAAAGGAAAGAGAGGCTCAATAAAAAAATACCAGCAAAGTATTCTGAGGCTTTTAAAAAAACACTTCTTACAATTTGAATTTAGCACCACATTAAGAAAAAAGCAATCTTTGAGCTAGCTGAAACATTTTGTTGTCAACACTTTTTTTCATGCTTTCTTCTTTTTAGCCAGTTGCACATTGTGGACTTGCTGACATTATATTTTTTAGACAGCCCGACTTACGTAGAGCCGGTTGGGACAACCGCCATGATCTCATCATAATACTGGTCTAATTGCCCATGCCTATTGGTTCGGATTATGGTACGATGGTAATCAATGACAAAAGTAGCGTATGTGAATGGCATGCTCATTGGGGATGATGGCGAGGCCCGTGTAATCAACTTATTGGTTGAAAACGGGATCGTAACGGGCAAAGGCTATTTGCCCGATGAAACTGAGGATGACATCACCATCATCGATTGCAAAAACTGCTATATCTTACCCCAAGTTCTGGGCATTAACACGCCACCCAACACACCCAATGTAACCGGAACCCTAGGCCCCTTAGGCCAGGGCCATGCTTACCCCTGGATCCCCATTAACACGCTGCTGGATGCCGATATCCCAACCGATGGTGCACCCGTTGTGGGCGTTAGCGTTACGCTAAACCAAGACACGGTAGAAACAGTAGATACACTGCTCACCAAACTCGCCAACCTACCCTTTCCAATCATTGTGTCCTGGGGAACGGTGTTTGACCCCACCGAATTCCAAGCCATGCTGACCTGCTTAAAGCGTCACAATCGCTCCATTATTTTAGAAGCGGTAAACTCTGGGCAACTGCTGGCCACGGCTTTGACAGCTAAAAAACACATCCCAACGATTGCGGTTAGTGCCAGTTTAGACGCTTTTTTTGAATCGGACTCCGCCTACTTTATTGAAGCCTTAAACGCCAATGTGCTGGACCAATTGTATGCCACAACAACCCCCGAAGATACCATTTTGCTAGCATTTATGATTGCACGACTCACACAAACGCCACTCACTACACTGCTCAGCCGAATTGCCTGGGACACCCCCCGACTATTTACGATTCCCAGTGGAGTTTCTCTCGGAAAACCTGCAGGGTTTTTGGTGGTTGATCCCAATTTGTTCCTGCCGGTTGTCCAAGCCAAGCACAACCAAGCGCCTATTCCAGAGGGGTTTATTCGAACTTCAGTCGTTTAGCCCTGCGCTAAATCGCTGATGCAACGCCTCAACCATGGCTAAATTCGCCGCATGGCCGGATCGAATACCCAGGACATGCCCCTGAATTGGGCGGCCGAAAATGGACAAGTCCCCAATAATATCCAAAATTTTATGCGCAGCAGGCTCCACCGGCACCCGCAACTCGGATTGATACCCATCCGCATCAATCCCCAACACATTGTCTGCCCGAATACCCTTTCCCAAACCCGCCGCTTCAATGGCGGCTAAATCCGAGGCAAACCCAAACGTACGCGCGGGTGCAATGGCTGTTTCGAACCAATCCTCTGTCCACACCCCATGGCACACTTGGGTATCCACAATTGTATCCGCATGCGTCAAAATATACGTGAACCGTAGCTGATCATCGGGCAATAGAATCAACTGGCCGCCTTGATTGTCAATGCGCATGGGGGCTTGAACCACCCAGGGCGCTTGGAATCCCGGCAAGGCTACACGGCCAGCCTCCCGAATCGCCGCTACCCATGGCCGAGCACTGCCATCTAAAATAGGCACCTCTTCCGCATCCAGGGCGATGTCAATATCTGTAATGCCACACCCCCAAATAGCGGCCAGCAGATGCTCCGGCGTAGTCACGCGGACCCCATTGGCGGCCAAGGCCGTGGCACGATTGGCCCCCGATATAGACGCTGGGCATACCGGCACCCACGCTGAACAATCCGATCGATAAAACCGAACCCCAGAATCCCCCGGGGACACCGTCACGCTCACCGGCTTGCCAGAATGAATGCCAATCCCCGACACCGATACCGTTGACTGAATGGTTTGGTTGGGGCGAATCATCAGAACACCGCCTCGTTAATCGCCACAGCCACCGCGGCATATACCTGATCCTGCAATTGTGCCAACAAGGCATCCGAATCCACCTGAATTTGCGCCTGAATACGCAATTGG
>JAQCBC010000134.1 GCA_027621615.1 bacterium | reverse complement strand
CGTGCGGTGTCCCCGGATGAACCACCACGCGTTTAATGCTGTTGTAATTGACAGGCAACGCCGGCAGGGATAAGGCATCCCCCAATACATCTGATGCAAAGACCACCGTTTGCCCACTGGCTTGGTTCAATCGTAAAACCCCGATCATTTGTTGAGACGATCGATACTGGTAGTTCACCGAATAAGCGCCATTCAGGCTGTTTGCACGAAGAATCCCCGAATAGGCACTCGAGGTATTTGTATTAATGGCAACCACGTTGTCGTCGGCATCCGTCAACGCAACAGTACTCAGATCAATGGGGTTATGACTGAGGACCAATTGATTCTGAGACGCCACCACGGTCTCAGTGACACTGGGGGCCTGGTCATCATCCGCACGCACAAATTCATTCATATACGATGTCTTAATGCGAAACCCCTGTTCCGTTTCATTGGCATCCCCATCCCGGGTGTGTTGGCGAACGGTATCGTATTGAATCGTAATGGTATCGGGGTGACGAATGGGATAAGCAAAATACACCTGTCCGGTATGATAACTCACCGTGTAATCATACCGCTCCATCAGAACCCGGTTATTTAGCCGAATCGATACCGATCGAGGCACAATGTGCTGACTGGCCAAATAAAACGGGCCTTTAGCATCATTGGCAATAATGGTCTCCGTATGGGATTGGACATCGTAGTAATCATACGCAATTTGAATCGTGTTTTGCGTGCTATTCACGGGGTGTTTAAGCCGCAATCGGCCATCGCGATAATCCAAGTCATAATCCACAATCCGCTCCAACGGAACGGGTGAATCCTGAGATGACGCTAGCACAACGGTTTCAGAACCCACCACCGCATTCGTATGCGGCAGTGAAAGCTCCGCCTCAGCCGGATATGTCGCTTGTGCACGATGGACCACCGGTTCTTGCCAACCGGCTCGTTTGGGCTTCCATTCAAACTCACCACCAATAAACGATTTTCGGCTTCGGGCTGCCGGCAAAAAATCGGCAATCGGGTTGGTGAATTCATACAACACTTTAATAAACTGAGCATCCGTTTTTGGAGCGTCAAAGATCACCGTTCCGGTGGTATAGTTCACGCTAAAATCGGATGTTTCCTGGTTGTTCACCAGCACTTTCACCGACCCATTGAGCAAGTTGCGATTGGGAAGCGAGTACTCCGTACCCCCGTTGCCATAAAATGTGACCCGTTTGGGCTTTGATTTTTCACGACCCATCACAAATTGACCCCACCACTGTGTGCCCACAGATCCATGCGCCGATAAGCCGTTCAAGGATCGATTAAGATTTAAAAAGGCCCCGTTACTAAAGGCCGCTGAAAAATCCCCCAAAAAGATTTCAAGGGTTTTGTATTTCAACAAAATATCCGTAATCATGTCAAAATCGGGCTCTTTGGATACATGAAAGCGAATGGACATGTCCTCGCCATACTGACCCGTCAAAGATAAATCATAGCGATTGTCATTGCGAAACGCTGTATTGGCGACCACATCGGGGGGCAATTGCTGGTAAGCATACGAATTCCGAATCACCGACAACCGCGTTCCCGTGGCTGTTTGCGGACTTTGATTTCGCCGAATAAATTTTAATTCTAAAAATCCATCCACATCCACCTCCATACGGGGGGCCACCACCTGGATTGGCTCAACATAATTGCCCGGCACCGATACGGTATGAAATTCATGGGGCGGCGTATAGACCGTGTTTTTGGTGGATTGGACGGGCCCCACCATCGACGGGATGACGGAGCCCCAAACAGATCCCAATAGAATTAACCCACACCCAATCGCAATTATTCTCATACCATCAATTGTACGTTTGCTTGATTGGTCACAACTAGGTATCAGTATACACGGAGACGCATGTTTGTTGAACCCAACCTATGCTACACTAATAGCCCATGACAATAAAATTGGCAATGCTCAACCAGAAACCCACCATTTTTTATACCCTTCAAGGCGAAGGCCCTTACGCTGGAATCCCTGCGGTATTTGTGCGAACAGCGCTATGCAACCTGGCCTGTACGTGGTGCGACACTCCCTATACATGGGATTGGAACCGATACCCCAAAGCCACGCACGTTGGATCATTCTCAATTTCAAGTGTCTGCGAGACCATTCAGACCTACACACCCCGCCATATTGTATTAACGGGTGGAGAGCCCCTGTTGCAACAACCGGCCCTGGTGTCCCTACTAACCCAGTTGAGTCCGGGGCCCACGATTGAAATTGAAACCAACGGCACAAAGCCCCCAATGCCTGAGCTGGACGCCGCCATCCATGCGTACAATGTATCGCTCAAATTGCCCAATTCTGGGCAATCGAATACCCAATGTATCATCCCAAAGTCTGTGGATTATTTCGCAAAAAACCCGAAAGCATTTTTTAAATTTGTTGTTCAAGCCCCGTCGGATATAGACATTGTTCTGGATTTAGCCGCCACGTATAGCATACCCAATAACCGCATTGGACTAATGCCTGAGGGAACGGATTCCACAAGCATTCACGCCGCTAGCCCTTGGGTCATTCAAGCCTGCTTGCATCATGCGTTTCGGTTTTTGGATCGATTGCATATTCATGTTGATATCGCATAAACATCCAAATTAACAGCAAATATTGAATAAACACGACACCCCGTGGTGTCACAAATACACTGAGCATGCCATAGCCCGGGGCAACCGGATTGGGCTCGATGACGCATTCAAAATACCCATGGTCCACATAGACCGATCGTGGAACATACTCAGCATTGGTAATTCCCATGTGATACAAAGACTGAACCAACCACGGGCCATCCAGTTGCAGCGCTTTTGACACATCCCATACCGTTAATCGAGTCATAGACTTTATGTATACCATGCCCCCGCGCTTCTACTTCTAGTTGAACCCCATTATTTCGACCATCTATTTTCAACATAATTAGTCATAAAAAATAAAAATAAAATTAAAAAAATAGT
>JAQCBC010000133.1 GCA_027621615.1 bacterium | reverse complement strand
GTGATTGGGTCTCGGTTTGTATCCGGGAGCCAGATGGTTCAGTTTTCTAGGTATCGAACACTAATTAGTAAACTTGGCAATGGCTTAATTCGATGGAGTGGCCGGATTGCTATCCGGGATTGCACATCCGGGTATCGGTGTATACGCGCGTCAATCCTAAAGCAATGCCAGTTTTCCCGGTTTCGAACCACGGGGTGTCTAAATTGCGCATGGCGGATAAATGGGATTTTATGCTGAATGTGCTGTTTATTTTTATGAATCGGTGGCGACGGTAATGGAACCGGTCTATTTTTTGTATCGTTGGCTATCGTCTCGCCGGGGATTTTATGTGGTGTTTGCTACATTTAGCCTGTATTGGATTTCCGACTTGTTTATGCAGTATTTTTTCTTGGAGTTTGCGATTTGGGATACGGTTATTCAAGCCCAGCCGTTGTTGCATTGGGTGAAGTATGGTCAGTATTGGTTGGACATTATGAATGTCCACCCGTGGAACGATCATTTTTATGCGGGGCTGTTATTGCTAATGCCATTGATTGCAATCGTTCCGTCACCCATGTGGCTGCCAATTGCGAAAGTGTTGAGTTATTTGTCATGTTCATGGCTATTTTTTCATTACGGGAAGAAGCATTTCAAAGACTTGCGGTGGGCTACGGTTATCCCCATTTGGTGGTTCTTTCAAGACATTATTATGGGGGCCATCAAGGCCAATTCTCATCCAACCAGCATTGCACTTCCTTTACTTATACTGGCCTTTTTTTTCGCGCTAGAAAAGCGATTTGTTTGGATGTGGCTGTCGCTAATAATTTTGGTGTTGTTCAAAGAGCATCTGCCATTGGCTTGGGTTTCATTGGGGATGTTTTTAATTGTAGAAACCCAAGAGAAGCGCCAAGGGATTTGGCTGTGCACGTTGGGTGTTTTGGCTGGCTTGTTAATTTTTTTCGTTATTATGCCGTCAATGGGACCTGAGCATATCAATGTTCAGCAGAGCCGGTTTAGTCCATGGGCGGCGTGGGATTTGAAAGCATTGATGATGATAAAATCACTACTACCGTTTGGGTTTATTCACCTAATGCGGTGGCGATCGTTTTTGTATATCTTGCCAATATATGGTGCCTATCTTGCAAGTCAATCGGAGGGCTTTTTTTGGGTGGTTGGCCATTATCACGACATTCAACAAGCGTGGTTAATGTGTATTTTATTCTATTTAATCAAACAGTGTTTGGATGGCCAGCTGACCTGGCCCCGAATATTGCAGCGATACCCCAAGCGAATCCTGACTGTATTTAGTGTAGCCGTGGTTGGCATTGGGATTAACAGCTTGCCCATTATTCAAGATTATGCCGGCGTGCCACTTTCGGAACTAAAAACACGGTATCAGGTGACGCGAGCCATTCAATCTGTTCGCCATGCAATACCCGAGGGGGTTTATATCTATACGACGGAAGAGCTGGGTATGTTTTTTGCGGATCGGTATCTTGGCGGGATCAATGGGGACACATTGTCTCAAACTCGGCCCCATGTAATTGTGTATCGTCCAAGCTCACTATACCGATATTATAAAAACTTTGATTACGAAGGCTTTCATAATCAAATTCAATTAGCGGTTAGAAACCAAACGCTTTTTCAGATAGATATCGCACCGGATCTAATGCTTGTCGGAAATAACGTTCCTCCCTTAACGGGCTTTAAAAACGACATACCAGCGAAGGGTATCTAATCACTAGCCCCTAAGCCATCATCGGATGTGTGAAAGGTCAGATCGGGGTTGTCGCTGATTTCACGCTCTACGCTCCACTTGGTATCGGCCAAATAAACGAGCCGGTCGTGCTTGTCTCGGGCCACATAAGGCTTTCGGTTCCGAATTAAGGCCTCGATTGCCGCATCCGGTCCGCTCACCCAGCGCGCTTGGGTAAACGGTACGGCTTCAAACTGACACCCCGCTTTGTACTCATGCGCCAGCCGATACTGAATGACTTCAAATTGCAGCTGCCCAACGGTGCCCACCAACAACTGCTGATCCAAGACCCGGGTAAAGCACTGCGCCACGCCTTCTTCGGTTAGTTGCTGAATGCCTTTTTTAAGGGCTTTTTGTTTTAAGGGGTCCGTAATGACCACGCGTTTGAAAATTTCCGGTGAAAAATTGGGAATGCCCGTAAACACAACCGGGCCTCCTTCGCTGAGGGAATCCCCAATTTTTAGTTGGCCCGTGTCATGCAAACCAATAATGTCCCCCGGATAGGCCACATCAATGATGTGCTTGCTTTGGGCCATAAAGGCTGTCGGATTGGCGCACCGATACACTTTGCCGGACTGCACATGTGTGTATTTTTTGTTGCGTTCAAATTGACCCGAACAAATCCGCAAAAAGGCAATGCGGTCCCGATGATGCGGGTCAATGTTGGCATGAATTTTAAAAACAAATCCACTAAACTTGGGATCCTGGGGGGATACCGATGTGGCCGTGGTGGGCCGCGGTTGGGGCTCTGGCGCATTGGCCACAAAACAATCCAACAACTGCTGAACCCCAAAATTATTCAACGCACTACCAAATAAAACCGGTGTAATGTTCCCCGATAAATAAGCCGATCGATCAAATGCCGGATACACGCCTTCAATGAGCGCAATATCCTCCCGAAATCGCGCATATTCTGAATCGGACAGGGGTGAGCCAGGCTGGTTCAGCGCATCGTCCAAAATGACGGTTTCTTTGGTGGCCTTGGGCTCAAAAAGGGCCAAGTGCCGACGGGTGAGGTCGTATACACCCCGAAAATCTCGTCCCATGCCCACCGGCCAGCTCATCGGGCATACGGCAATGCCCAGCTTTTCTTCAATGCTGTCCAGCAATTCAATCGGCGATAAGCCTTCGCGGTCTAATTTATTAATAAATGTAATTACTGGCGTGTTGCGTTGCTTGCAAATGGCCAACAATTTATAGGTTTGGGCCTCAATTCCTTTGCTCGCGTCAATCACCATGATGACGCTATCTACAGCCGTGAGCGTTCGATA
>JAQCBC010000132.1 GCA_027621615.1 bacterium | reverse complement strand
ACAAGCTGGTGACATTCAAAGTTCTGATTTTTCTTATTTTCCCGATGATATACAAGAATCAATTAAGAATCTGGAAATTAATAAACAGGGTGATTTGGATGTGTCTAGTTTAAATTATGAATTTACTAGATTTGACATTGAGTATATTAAAAGTGTAAAAGAAAGTGCCGGTGATACACAACGTCTTCGTCGTTGCATTAATATTAACCTTGATAAAGTGTCACAAAAAATAGCCAGTGATCTAAATCTTTGCAAAGATGCTGTTCAACATGACCTAAAAAGCCTCTTATGCACGTCAACGCATATCAGCGTTTTATTTACTATTAAAAAGAAGCCTTTCTGGTGCGATTTCTCCGATGATCTAAAGTTATCAGCAGCAGAAAAAACGCATAAAACAGCTCGGCCCATTCTTTATTGGAAAACTGACCCTACAGGTGATTGTATTATTCCATTTCCCCCCAATGCTTTGCTACATGGAGAGCATGCACATGTATCACGACTTGAAATAGATCCCAACGATCGGCACCTATCAGACCTTATGAACCCAGATGATATAAATCGTTCATTGAATCGTCCACCCGATCCAGTGACTGTTTTTTTGCATTTTATAATGGCTTGTAATTTGTACTTAATTAACCAATGCAATACAAAAGACAACTTTGAATCACGTGTCTGCATCTATACCCTCACTATCGGTATCATTGACCATATTGATGGAAAGAGAACTCAACAGACTGACGTTCTACGTAGAGATTTAAAACAAAAAATAACCAAATTAAGTGACGACAATAAGCAAGATTTAGCAATATTACTCCGTAAAGCATTAACCGAACAAACACAACGACGATCTGAAACCAAAATATATAGAGATAATATCTCCATAATCCCTCGGCGCGAATTATGGAACTTGTTAGATAGTCAAAAAAACAACTTTGCGCAATTTTTTAGTGACACGAATAATTTCCCGCATTCTAAGTTATAGACTTCAATGCCATTGATCGACCCAAACTACACAAAAGAACACAAACGTACGCAAAAAACTTTGCTCGTATTGTGCATATGCTCCAGTATTTACTTGTTATTTTTTTTATTTGTTCGCGATATGTTTTTAATTGTCTCGGAGCTCATTTGGCTCGTTGGAGCCTTTTTACTGTACGGTCTTAATTCAGCTGGCTATATTGCAATTACCCGATTAGCCACCTGTGTGTGGCTCAATCTTGGCATTTTTTACTTTGCTTTTATCATGGGTGATTCCATTAAAACCCATATCATGTATATCGGTGTTATTTGGATTCCACTATTGCTGTTTAAAAACCAAGAATACATACAAATTAGCATTAGCATTGCCTCTTCTATTGTTTGTTATTTTTTAGTTGAGTTTACAAACATTAAACTTATGCCAAGTTATCAATTAACAGGCATCATTAATACCCTATACACAGCTCTAATTGCCGGTATAACATTTACTTTGAACTTATCATTTGCCTATGTATTAACCGATACCGTTGGGCAGACCAAACAGAAACTCAAAGAAACAGAAAATGATCTATCAAGCAGCAAAGCCGTTCAAGTTCAGCTCCATGATCAAGCCACATTTGGCCACGTTATCCAAGGCATTAGCCATGAGCTAAGAAACCCCATGACATCACTAAAACTATGGGCTGATTTATTAAAAAAAACACCCGAAGACACGGCCTTAGCTGAGAAAACCGCCACTGTTTTTTTAAAAAATATCGACCATCTATCAAAACGAACAGATAGTATGCTGAAATACGCACACGTCAACCATTCAAAAAATACCGCCATCGCCATGCACACACTGTGTGCGGATATTGGTTTACTATTTTCCCATCAGGCCAAGTCAAAATGCATCGAACTGGTCATTCAAGCCGATACTCCCCTATTCGTATACGGAAATGAGCACGACGTGCACTCCGCTATTCGAAATGTAACACTCAATGCGCTGCAATTCACCCCAGATCATGGGCGTATCACGATTAATGTATCAACTGAACGCTATACACCCATGGACACTGAGCCTTCGTCATCCAACGGAACCATTGACGGCGTTAAACTAACAATCACCGATACCGGCTGTGGCATACAAGCGGATCAATTAAACCTAATTTTTGAACCATTTGTTACCAGCAAATCAGGGCGGTCAAACGCAGGTTTAGGATTAGCCGAAGTTAAAAAAATCATTACCAAACACAACGGAACGATCCACATTGAGTCCAAACTTAACATCGGAACAACCCTATCGATTTACCTGCCACAGCACATTCCTAGTGGTCAAACCCAAAAAGATCTTGTATAATAACTTACGGTTTGTGGGCTTGTAGCTCAGATGGTTAGAGTGCACGCCTGATAAGCGTGAGGTCCCTGGTTCAATTCCAGGCAGGCCCACCATACACCCGTGGGGGTGTAGCTCAGCTGGGAGAGCATCTGCCTTGCACGCAGAAGGTCGCAGGTTCGATCCCTGTCACCTCCACCACGAAACAACCCAATTTATGCTAAATTTGTGCTAAAATGATACGCATGGAAACAACAACGTTTCAAGATATCATTCATCAGCTTCAACAATTCTGGAAAAACCAAGGCTGTTTGCTTTTGCAGCCCTATGATACTGAAAAAGGGGCGGGAACCATGAGCCCCTATACATTCTTGCGCGTCTTAGATCCCCAGCCATGGCAAGTGGCCTATGTAGAGCCCTGCCGACGACCCACCGATGGTCGCTATGGCGAAAACCCCAATCGATTGCAGCATTATTATCAATTCCAAGTAATTCTAAAGCCATCGCCGCTGAATGTTCAAGACTTGTATATTCAAAGCCTCGGCGCTATTGGCATTACCCCCAATAACCACGATATTCGGTTTGTGGAAGACAACTGGGAATCCCCCACCTTAGGCGCCTGGGGCGTAGGCTGGGAAGTTTGGCTGGATGGTATGGAAGTCACCCAATTTACCTATTTTCAACAATGCGGGGGTGTCCCCTGCAACCCCGTGAGTGTGGAGTTGAC
>JAQCBC010000131.1 GCA_027621615.1 bacterium | reverse complement strand
TGCATCCAAGTCCAAACAGGCAACCTCTCGAAAAAAAATGATTGAAAAATTGCGCCCTGACGAACTGCCGACCTCGCGACGACGCTCCCCCTTTATTCACTTCAAGCCCTTCCGATCCTGTGGCAACCGGGTATTAACTGTGAAAAATATAAGTGCGTCGGTTGGCGGAGATCCGGTACTCAAGGACGTCTCATTTACATTGGAAAAAGATGAAAAGCTCGCCATTGTTGGGCAAAACGGGGTATCTAAAACGGCATTGCTCGATGTGTTGGCTGGTGAGCTAACCCCGGATGCTGGGTCGATCGAATGGGGGGACACCATTCGGACGTCGTATTTCCCTAAAGATAATACCGATTATTTTAAAAACAAGATGTCGATCATGGATTGGTTGTCTAGTTATCAAGATTCCGTTGATAATGAGGCCCTTCGAGGGTTTTTGGGGCGCATGTTGTTTTCTGGGGACGATGCCAAGAAAAATGTGCAGGTTTTGTCTGGGGGTGAAAAGGCGAGAGCCATGTTTTCCCGCATGATGATGGCCGATGGCAATGTTTTGTTGTTTGACGAGCCCACCAACCACTTGGATTTGGAGGCGATATCGGCTATTAATACAGCCTTAGAGGTTTTCGACGGGGGGCTGATTTTAACCTCCCATGACTTTCAATTGCTAAACACAGTCCCCAATCGCATTATAGAAGTGTCGCCGTATGGCATGATTGACCGCCGAACGGATTTTGATAGCTATATGCAAGACGAGCGCGTGGCTCAAATTCGGCAGTCGTGGGCCGTGCCAGTCCAGTAAGCTGGCCAGCCCGTTGGATTGCGGAGTGCCTGTAAACTGTGCTATAACTAAAACTGTATTGACGTGAGGGAATCATCACAAAAGGAGTTGTAAAATGGCAAGCACAATTAATGTATCATCGCTAAAACTTCCCAATTATACCCGCTATTTAGTTGCTCTAGCGCTTGTTTTTTTATTTGCTCCATCGGCATTTGTCATTATTGACGCGGGAACTGTCGGCGTTGTTAAGCGATTGGGTGCGGTTAAAATGGAGCCTTTAGATGAAGGCTTGCACTTTAAAATTCCATTTGTTGAAACGGTTGTTCCGGTAAACATTCGGTTGAATGGCACCAACTCAGAAGCATTGTCCTCCTCCAAAGACTTGCAAACAGTTCGCACTGTTGTGTCGGTTCAGTATTCGATTAATGGCGATATGGCACCGATGACCTTTCAAAAAATTGGGCTTAACCCCAAAATACAAGCCACAGTCATTGGCCCCTCCATTGGGGAGTCGGTTAAAGCTGTAACCGCCAAATATACAGCGGAAGAATTAATCACCAAGCGCGAGACCGTTAAAGAGCAAATTCAAATGGCAATTCAAACATTTATTGACAAAACATTAAACGAAAAAGCCATTGCCAACGGTATTTCAATTGCCAATGTGGCGATTACAGACTTTCAGTTTTCCGAAGAGTTTAACCGGGCCATTGAGCTAAAAGTAAAAGCGGAGCAAGAAGCATTACAAGCAAAAAATGAAAAAATTCGACGCGTTACTCAAGCCGAAGCGGCGGCAGCTGAGCGTCAATTGGAAGCCGATGCAGAAGCCTATTCGGTAACGGTTAAGTCCAAGGCCCGAGCGGAAGCCATTCAACGGGAGGCGCAGGCGCTTCGTGGCAACCCTGCTTTGGTTGAATTGCGTCGGGTTGAGCGGTGGAATGGTGAGTTGCCGCAGTTTACCGGTGGGGCAACCCCGTTAATGGATGTGAGTAAGGTTATCAAGTAAATCATGAATCAGTGGCCGGGCGTTGTTGAGTATTACAAACAGTACCTCCCGGTTACCGAGCACACCCCTATTATTTCGTTGAATGAGGGGGCAACCCCGTTGATTCAGTTGAAGCATTTGCCTAAAAAAATAGGGGTGCATGCGGACTGGTATGTTAAGTTTGAAGGGCTGAATCCCACAGGGTCCTTTAAAGATCGAGGCATGTGTATGGCCATTAGTAAAGCGGCTGAAGCCCAAGCTAAAATTGTCATGTGTGCCTCTACGGGAAACACTTCAGCGGCGGCCGCGGCGTATGCTGTTCGGGCTGGCATGCGGTGCGTGGTGGTGATCCCGGAAGGCAAGATCGCTTTGGGCAAGCTATCTCAGGCCATGATTAAAGATGCGCTCGTCTTGCAAATTCGGGGTAACTTTGATGATGCCTTGCGCATTGTTCGGGATGTGTGTGATTCACATCCAATTGCCCTAGTTAATTCGGTTAATCCGTATCGAATTGAAGGACAAAAAACGGGTGCGTTTGAAATTGTCGATCAATTGGGTGGGCGGGCCCCCGATTACCATTTCATTCCCGTTGGGAATGCGGGCAACATATCCGCATATTGGAAAGGGTATACCGAATATTATGAGCATAAAAAAATTACCCAGCTCCCTAAAATGATGGGGTATCAAGCCGAAGGGGCGGCCCCTTTAGTGTTGGGGCATGTGGTGGATAAGCCGGAGACAGTGGCGACGGCTATTCGTATTGGTAATCCGGCGAGTTGGCATTTGGCAGAAGCGGCTCGGGATGAATCCGGTGGCGTCATTGAATCGGTCTCGGACGATCAAATCACCCAAGCCCAGAAGCTATTGGCTTCTGAAGAGGGTGTTTTTTGCGAGCCAGCTTCAGCCGCATCGGTTGCCGGTGTCATTAAGTCGGTTCAGCAATTGGGACACTCGTTTGAGGCTGGCCAAGTGTTGGTGTCGGTCTTAACGGGCCATGGTTTAAAAGACCCCAACCGAGCCATTGACATTGTGCAGCAAGAACCGGTCGTTGTGGATAACGATCATGCAGCGGTTGTGGCGGCGCTAAAGCCCCTGGGATTGTAAGTATGAAATATATTGTATGTTTGGGAGACGGCATGTCCGATTGGCCCATTGAGGCGTTGGGTAACCAAACACCTTTAGCGTATGCCAAGACCCCCCATATGGATGCCTTGGCAGCCCAGGGCCGTGTGGGATTAGTCGATACCGTTGAAGAACCGTTTTACC
>JAQCBC010000001.1 GCA_027621615.1 bacterium | reverse complement strand
TACCGCAATTTATCTATTCGAAAACCGGATGCCTCATGAATACCGCTATGGGGGGTGCACACCACAGTCAACTGGGCAATGCCCAGGCAAACACTCATAAATCTGGGCACAATCAAACCCAGCAGTCTGCTCAGGCATTTGCCGGTTTAATTAATGAAAAACTGACACAAACAACACACAAAGCATCGGGTAGCACCAATGTTGATTCCACCCTTCGGTTTCAAAACTCGGTGCATTCCAGCCAAAGTGAGACTTATGACACACCCCTGGATACCGAGTCTGAACTCTTGCAGACACTCCAAAAAAAATTAAACCGATTAAAGCGATCCCTGTAACATCGGCAATCCGTACAAAGAAACGTTTTTACTGTGCCCGCATGTATTGGATAGCTGCCTGCAACTGGGCATCCGTATCATAGCTATAGGTTTCCGGGTCGTAATACAATTTAATGTCTTCTGTGGCCAGTTTTACGCGAATATTGGGCGAAATTCCCACCTCATGAATATTGTTCCCATTGGGTGTTAAATATTTGGCAATGGTGTACAATACGGCGGAGCCATCGCGCAATGGCAATACATTTTGAACCGATGCCTTCCCAAACGATTGGTCTCCGATAATCACCGCACGGTCATGGTCCTTCAGGGCACCGGCCACAATTTCAGACGACGATGCCGACCCCTGATTGACCAATACTACCAATGGATCCGTATAAAATGCTTCGCCCGATACCTGCAACGACTGCCGATCGTCATTGCGATCCACCGTATGCACCACATCCCCAGTGGGAACAAAAAAACTGGTCAATTCCACAGCCCCATCCAGCAGCCCGCCACCATTGTCTCGCAAATCCAATATTAACCGATCCGCCCCATCCGACTGCAACTCACGAATCGCCAATTCTAATTCTTCAGATCCATGTTTATTTTCAAATGTTGAGTATCTTAAATACCCAATATGGTCATCAAATATGGCACGCTTTTCAATTGATTTAATAATAATTGTATCGCGAACAATCGTTACATCCCGAGGATCCGATTCATTCACGCTCAAAATAGACAACACAACGGCCTTTCCAATGGGCCCTCGAATTTTTGTTACCGCCTCGTTTAAACCCAGGCCTTTCGTTGACTCATCGTTAATACTCAGAATTTTATCCCCTGATTTCAAACCCGCATGATACGCCGGGGTATCAAAAATAGGCGATATCACGGTTAATCGATCATCCCGCATCCCAATTTGAATGCCAATGCCTGAAAACTCACCCGATAGGCGTATTTTCATTTCCGAATAATTTTTAGGCTCCATAAACCGGGTATACGGATCATCCAACGATGCCAAAATTCCACGAATAGCCCCATGCACCATGGCTTCAGAATCCAAGTCTTTGTCTACATATTGCAAAGACAAAATATCGTACACATAACTGACCAAACTCAAGTCCGGACTGAATTTGCTGCCTGCTCCCCCTAAAAATAGACCGATTACCAAAGAAATTATAGCCAATCGATAGCGTTTGAGTGTACCCAACATCAGATCTTTAGTATACCACAGTTATGGGGCTTCACTGTTTAGCAATAACGCATGGTGCAAGGCATTGTAGGCCGTATCCACAACAGTATCATCGTAAGGAAAATGAATATGAGCACTGGCCGCATATACGGGTTTTCGGGTTGTGTACAAAGTATCCAACTGATCGGACAATGGGCGTTTCTTATCGGATTTTAAGCGTTTTTTTAAATCATCCACTGGCACATCCAACCACACCACCGTACTGTATTGACGCAATGCGGCCTGATTCTCTGGGTTAAGCACCAACCCCCCACCCGTCGCAACAACTGTCTTACTAAGCGTGGGAAGAACAGATTGGCACCATTTGGTTTCTAACTCTCGAAAATAATCTTCCCCTTTCAATGCGAATAATGCTTGTATATGGTACCCCGTTTGGCATTCAATACTATAATCGGTATCCAAAAAATCATACCCAACCAACCCCGCTAATCGCCGTCCCAAACTGGTTTTTCCGCTCCCCATCATGCCAATTAAGGCAATGTTACTGGGCAGGTGATTACTCAACCGTCACACTTTTAGCTAGATTGCGGGGCTGATCCACATCGCATTGCAAAGCAACCGCCGTATAATAAGCCAACAACTGCAAGGGGATCGCCATTAGAATCGGTGTTAAAGCCTCATCCACATTGGGGATATAAATCACATGATCCGAATACGCTTTCACTCGCTCATCCCCCTCTGTTGCAATGATAATCAACTGCGCATTGCGCGCTTTGACTTCTTCGATATTGGCAATCATCTTGTCATACGTGCTGGATTGAGGCACCAAACACACAACCGGCAAGTGCTCGTCAATCAAGGCAATGGGCCCATGCTTCAATTCACCCGCGGCATACCCTGTCGCATGAATATATGAAATTTCTTTAAGCTTTAACGCGCCCTCTAAAGCCGATGGATAATTCATCCCCCGGCCAATAAATAAAAAGTGTTTATGATGGCAAAACCGATTGGCAATGGCCTGAATTTGTTGACTTTGGGCCAAACACGTTTCAATATGAGCGGGCAAGCGCGACAACCCATCCAACCGTGCCGCAATATCCGCCGGGGATATGGTCCATTTGAGCTGGGCCAAGTATAAACTAAATAAATATAAATTCAACAATTGAGCCACATAGTTTTTGGTACTGGCCACGCCAACTTCTTGGCCCGCATGCGTGTAAATAACGCCATCGGATTCCCGATCCATTGAACTGCCTTTAACATTCACAAATGAAAGAACCGGGAAAAATTTGCTTTTAGCCATCCGCAAACAGGCCAAGGTATCGGCTGTTTCCCCCGATTGTGAAATACCAATCACCACATTGTGGCCATCGTTAATCATCCCCCGATACCGAAACTCCGACGACATATCCACTTCAACCGGAATATGGGTATCCTGTTCAATCAAATATTTCCCAATCATACCCGCATACCGAGAGGTTCCACAGGCCTGGATCATAAATCGAGAGGCTTTGGCCAACTGGTCATTGCCCATACGCAAATGCTTAA
Source organism: bacterium (assembly GCA_027621615.1). Lineage (GTDB taxonomy): Bacteria > Margulisbacteria > Marinamargulisbacteria > UBA6595 > UBA6595 > UBA6595. Next base: position 14,268 of record JAQCBC010000001.1, on the reverse strand, counting down.
ACCAAGTCGGCACCGTGTCTCCGACCGTATGGCCATTCACAGTTTTGGACAAAATATGCTTGATAACGGTGGGTTGCTCGTAAATTTCTTTAAGCATGTAATGAGGGTACCCGTCTTTATCGGCTGTACTCGCATCCCATTGAATCGTTTCAATAATTTTTTCCACCGGATCCCCACCAATTCGTTTGACCTGAACCGAATCACGGGTCACCACGGCTAATTCATAATCATCCAAGGCAATAATCGACTTGGTATGCACCAACAGCGCATTGATATCGGAAGAAATGTAATTTTCAGACCCACCACACCCAATCATTAACGGGCTACCGTGTCGGGCCACCACAATTGTATCCGGATGGGTTTCTGACACCACCGCAATGGCAAAACTTCCAACTAAGCGTTGGCAGGTGGCTTCAACGGCTGCCACAATGCCTTGATCTAATTGTTGCTCAATTAACTGAACAATAACCTCAGAATCCGTTTGTGATTGAAACAATACACCTTGGGCCACTAAGTCTTTTTTTAATTCTGCATAATTTTCAATAATACCATTGTGCACAATAGCCACTCGGCGATTTTGACTGGTATGCGGGTGTGCATTGGATTTATCGGCTTGGCCATGGGTTGCCCATCGGGTATGCCCAATGCCCACGTTGCCTTGCAATGCATAGCCTTTTAAGGCTTCGGTTAAACAGGTCAGTTTACCCGGTTCTTTCCAAACAGACAGCTCAGCATCTGGCGATACAATCGCAATGCCCGATGAATCATAGCCCCGATAGCTCAACCGCTCCAACCCAACCAATAGAATTGAGGTAATATCTTTGTCGCCTAAATACCCAATAATGCCACACATACTTTATATAGTATACACTCTATATTCCCCCTACAACAACTCATCCAGTGTGGCTTTCCCACCAATCATGCGGGCCAGTTCGGCTTTTCGATCCGCATTGGACAAACTGGCCACCTGCCACACAGCCTGTGCGTTGGTTTTACTGATGTAAAAATGATGCTTAGCTTGCTGGGCCACTTGGGCCAAATGCGTCACACACAGCACCTGATGATGCGTGGCTAATGCCGCTAACTTTTGGCCAATACCATGCCCCGTAATTCCCCCAATACCGGCATCAATTTCATCAAACACCACCGTCAACGGGATATCGGATTTATTTAAATTTGCACAAATCATTGCCAATAATAACCGAGACAATTCCCCACCAGACGCCACCGCTGCAATGGGCTGCAGGGACTGACCCGCATTTAACGACGCTTGAATGCAACACTGCGAGATCCCCAAGGGGCCGCATGGCTGCTCCGTCATCGCCAAATCCACTCGTGCCCCCAACAAATCCAAATCCTGAACATTGGCTTCAATGCGAGTGGCCAATTGGCGTGCATGAGACCATCGAATGGCATGGATCTGTTGGCCTAGATCCATCACGGTTGCATACAATGCATCGCACTCGGTTTGACACGCCTTGTACCCAGCATCATCCCCCGTGATGAGTGCCAATTGGGCATTCACCGTTGCCAGCTGTTCCAATAAAGCATCCACGGATTGCGCCTTGTATTTTGTTTTAAGCTTAAAGATACAATCCAACCGTGCTTCAATTGAATCAATATCCCCGTCCAACGCATCCATGGATCGCTGCGCACTCAACACATGATCCAAAGCCGTGTCAAGCAACGGAACGATTTGTTCACAAACTTGGTCTACCTGAGCCAAGTCCGGTTCAGAGCGGGTCATGCGTTGAATATCCTGAATCAGCTGATTAAGCGTCCCCAGTTGATCGGATACCGCCCGATACACATGCACCTGCTTATCCCGACGGCCCAATTGTTTTTTAATATCGGTTAATCGCTCGTCCTCACCCGGCTCAAACTGATGCACCGCAATATCATCCCGTTTAAAGGTTAAAAACTCGGTTTGATCTTGAACGTGTTGAATCTGTTGGGTGTACTGCGCCAGATCTCGGCGTTTCGCTTGATACCCCTGCCATGCCGTTTGGTACGAAGCCAGTACCGCTTGCTCGGATTCACTAAATTGTTTATCAACCAACGCCAATGCCATCGCGTCCGTAAATGTTGCAGCCGTATGTTGCCCAATAATAACCGCCAACTGTGGTGCTAAATCCCGCACAAGTTTTAACGGAACGGTTTGGCCATTGATCTGAATGCGGCCCGTTTTCCCTCGGGTCAATATTCGGCGAATAATGCATTGGCCATCGGATATATATTCGACCATGGCCTCGGGCGGGTTCGCCCATTCAAAAACCCCTTCCAACACAGCGGTATCGCACCCGTTTCGAATCCATTTATCGGCCCCGGTTTTGCCCAAGAGCAAGGCCAGTGCATCCACCACAATAGATTTTCCAGCCCCCGTTTCCCCGGTTAAAACCGTAAAGCCATCGCCGTAGCTCAGTTCGCACGACTCAATAATTACAAAGTCCTGAATACGCAAATACGTTAACATACTGACTCCGATGGGCAATGCTCTGCAAGAATACAGGTCTGACACAATGGTTTTCGGGAAAGACAAAATGTACGCCCGTGAAAAATCAACAACGTCGATAAATGGCTCCACAGCGACTTCGGCCAGTTCGCCTTTAACCGATGCTCAATCCGCACCGGGTCCATATCGCCATGAAATCCCAACCGGCGAGAGACCCGCGCCACATGCGTATCCACCGCAATACCGGGTTGTTTAAACCATTGAGATAGCACCACATTGGCTGTTTTTCGACCCACCCCAGGCAACTGAACCATGGCGTCTAAAGTATCTGGGACATTGCCCCCAAAATTCGCCAGCAAACGGCGTGCCGTTGCTTGGATATTTTTGGCTTTATTATTAAAAAAATTAATGGATCGAATCCTGTCTTTGATGGCATCTAGGGGTGCCTCGGCCAACGCCTCAGGGGTTGGGTAGGCGTCAAACAACGCTGGGGTTACTTGGTTGACTCGGTCGTCGGTACACTGGGCCGATAAAATAACGGCAATGAGCAGTTCATACGCATTGCGATGGGTTAAAAAAGCCTGATCCGGCGGATAGTAGTCCGCTAAAATGGGGTAGATCACATCCACCAATGGCGGAGTCATGCCAAGGTAATGCCCACCGGACAGTGGTCGGACCCCAGCACATCGGATTGAATGAACGCATCGGTCAGCCGAGGCCTGAGATCGGGGGTAATAAAGACATAATCAATGCGCCATCCAATGTTGCGTCTGCGAGCAGCGGCTCGATACGTCCACCACGTATACTGCTCCGGCTCTTGATTAAATTCACGAAAAGTATCGATATACCCTTCGGCTACAATACGGTCCATCCACTTGCGTTCAATGGGTAAGAATCCGGATATTCCTGAATTTTCTTTGGGGTTGGCCAAATCAATCTCGGTATGCGCGGTATTGTAATCGCCCATGATAACCAGGGATTGGCCTTGAGCCCTTAGATCCCGACAATAGGCAAAAAAATGATCATAGAATTCCAATTTATACTGCAAACGCTCGTCATTTTTTTGCCCATTGGGAAAATACACGCCCAGTACGGTAAAGTCTGGATAAATGGCACTCATCACGCGGGCTTCACAATCGAATTTGGGATTACCAAAGCCGTTGATGACGGTTATGGGATTGGTCTTGCTGAATAAGGCTGTGCCACTGTAGCCTTTTTTTTCAGCCCCTTCCCAGGCTGTATGATAGCCAATTGGATTTAGAATTGTATCGTCTAATACATCCGGGTGCGCCTTGGTTTCTTGCAGAAATAGCACGTCGGGTTCGGTTTCTTGCAAATAGATTAAAAAACCTTTTTTGACACAAGCTCGAATTCCATTAACATTCCACGACACAAGTGTTGTTGGCATAATACTATGATAGACGGTTGATGCGCTATTAGTCTATACACTCAAAATTCAAACCTGTTTATTTGTGTTTAGTTAAGGATTACTCAGCCAGCTTACAGCTGGCTGATTCATTTAATTTCGCAACAGTCCCCAAGTAGCCGAAAACCCTTAAAAATGCTATAGTCAACACCAATGATTATTGGCATAGCAGTGGGTGGCGTTCTGGGCACATTGGCACGGTATGGGTTGTATTGTTGGGTATACAGCCATTGGACCACGTGGGGAATTAATCTTGTTGCTTGTATCTTAATCGGGTGCCTATACGGATTGTCTGAGTCCATTAACACGCCCAGTATCGCTTGGCTATCCATTGGGTTTCTCGGTGCGTTTAGCACATTTTCAACCTTTTCAAAAGACAGCCTCGTTCTAATTCATGCTGGCGCCTACGGCACCGCCTTGCTCTACATGATGAGCACTGTACTCGGAGGCATACTAGCAACAGCTTTGGGGTATTGGATCGTTAAATGACCCACCATTGGCATCAGCCCTTTTTAGATCAACTGCAAAGCGATAGCCCCGACCGAACCACCAGCCATGCTATCTTTCAAGCATTCCTAAATCAACTCAATCCCGATGGACGCTGCACTCGCCCCTATCGTATTGGCAATGTTGAGTCCCTAAACCCCACAGACACCATCGAACTATCCCAGCTAACCGACACGCAAAACCCACCCAAAACGATTGTCTTAAAGCTCAACGGCGGTCTTGCCACAACACTCGGCTGCCAAGGCCCCAAATGCCTTGTTATTGCAGACCCAAAACGCCACCGATCCTTTCTAGACATTATTATTGAACAAAATACCAACTGCCCGCACACACACCTATGGCTACTCAACAGTTTTTACACCCACCCTGGCTGCGTCAAGCACCTAGACGCGCACGGCATTCCTGCCTTAATTCAAAATCGATGGCCATGCTTAAACACAAACACACAGCCCGTAACCCCCTATCATTCAGCCGCTAGCGAAGCGGACTCTTGGGCACCTCCCGGTCATGGGGATATTTTTTCGGTATTTCACGATACCGGCGTTTTAGACCAATGGCTCGCCAATGGGTATGACTACGTATTTATTTCCAATTCCGATAATTTAGCCGCTACCTGGGACCCACGCTTTGTGTGTCACATGCGTGAGCATGGGCTGCATGCATTGGTTGAAGCAACGCCCAAAACCGAAGCGGACAAAAAAGGTGGCGGCTTTGTTCGTCACGGAGGCACTATCACCCTGCTGGAACGTGGCAATATTCAGGCATCGGATACCCATACCCAAGCCCTGTTTAATGCGTTGCCGTTGTTTAACACCAACTCATTATGGCTATCTATTGCGTATCTTAAAACACTCAACCCTATTGGGCTGACCCAATTAATTGTCAATCCAAAAAAACGAAATGAAACACCCATTATTCAACTGGAGTCCGCCATGGGATCGGCCATTCAAGCGTTTTCAAATGTTGGCATTATTCAGGTACCGCGCAATCGATTTCAACCCGTCAAAGACCAGGCTGATCTGGATCGGCTACACGCTAGCATTTAAACGATTTTTTTGTATTAATTTTGACGCATCGGACCTCCCATCGTTATACTAAAGAACAATAGATTTTTATTTATTGAAGGAGTATAAAGTATGAGTATTGAATCCGAATTGAAGACGTTAAACATTCACGCATCTGATCTGCATGTTAATTTAAGCTATGATACATTGTTTGAGCACGAAACGGCTGCTTCAGGCTTCGAAAAAGGCACCGTAACCCAAACCGGAGCCGTTGCTGTTGACACCGGCGAATTTACAGGCCGATCCGCCAAAGACAAATACATTGTATACGATGACACCACCAAAGATACGATTTGGTGGAAAGCCGAAGGCTCCGATAATCAACCCCTATTGCCTGAAAGTTGGGACGCCTTAAAAACCCTATCAACGGATCAACTCAACGGAAAAATCCTATACATTATGGACGGATTTTGTGGCGCAAACCCCAATACCCGATTGGCCGTTCGATTGGTAACAGAAGTTGCGTGGATGGCCCATTTTTTCAAAAACATGTTTATTGAGCCTACGGACGCTGAAAAAATCAATTTCTCTCCCGACTGGACCATTTTAAATGCCTGCAAAACCAAGTGCGACAATTATGACGAGTTGGGTATTCGGTCTGAAACCTATATTGCGTTTAATATCCAAGAACGCCAAACAATTATTGGCAATACCTGGTACGGTGGAGAAATTAAAAAAGGCATGTTCAGTATTATGAACTATTTCTTACCCTTGCAAGACATTGCCGCCTTGCATTGTTCGGCCAACCAAGGCAGTGCTGGCGACACCGCTTTGTTCTTTGGGTTATCCGGAACCGGAAAAACAACGCTCTCTGCCTCCCCGGATCGAAAATTAATTGGGGATGACGAGCATGGATGGGACGATGATGGCATTTTTAATTTTGAAGGCGGTTGTTACGCTAAAACAATTGATTTGTCTGAGGAAAAAGAGCCCGATATTTACCGTGCCATTCGCCGCAATGCTTTGCTTGAAAATGTTGTTTTAGATAGCAATGGCGCTGTGGACTTTGCCGATGGAAGCAAAACAGAAAATACGCGCGTATCCTACCCGATTCAACACATTGATAACATTGTCACGCCCCGATCCGTTGGCCAGCACCCCCAAATCATTATCTTTTTGACATGCGATGCATATGGCGTTTTGCCCCCCGTATCCAAGCTCACCACGGAGCAGGCCATGTATCAGTATTTAAGTGGCTATACGGCTAAAATCCCTGGTACTGAACTGGGCGTAACTGAACCCACATCGACGTTTTCAACGTGTTTTGGAAAGCCCTTTTTAACCCTACACCCAACTGCTTATGCTAAAACATTGGGGGATAAAATTAAGGCCCATAACAGCCGAACCTATTTGGTCAATACCGGCTGGACTGGTGGTGCATTTGGGGTTGGGCATCGAATCTCACTCAAAAATACACGAACCATTATTAATGCAATTTTAGACGGCAGCATTGAGTCTGCCCCCACTGAAATTTTTGGTGTATTTAATTTTTCAATTCCCACTCAGTTAAATGGTGTCGAATCAAGCATTTTAAATCCAGCAAACACCTGGGCAGATGCACAAGCCTTTGACGCACAACGTGAGCAATTAGCCAAACAATTTGTTGAAAACTTTAAAAAATACGAATCGTTTAGCATCGCCAAATCATTCACTCAGGCTGGTCCTGTGTTAGCGACGGCCTAGGCTATGAATTCCTTGGATAACATGCGGTTTTTTTGTGGGTCAAGCAACCACAAACTAGCCCAAGAGATTGCCGCTCAGCTGGGTATTCAAGAAGGGCTAGTGGAGTTATTTAAGTTCAGTGGTGGGGAAAGCTATGCGCGCATTCAAGAAGGTATCCGAGGCTTTGATTGTTTTGTATTGCAGTCCATTGGCCATAACCCCAACGATGCCTATATGGAATTGTTTATTTTGATGGATGCGCTCAAACGGGCATCTGCCAAATCGGTTAACTTAATTGTGCCTCACTTTGCCTATGGTCGCCAAGACAAAAAATCCGCCCCACGTGAGCCCATTACGGCCCGATTGATTGCGGATTTGCTGGACTCCATTGGGTTTGACCGGCTAATTACGATGGATCTGCATTCGGATCAAATTCAAGGCTTTTTTTCTCAACCCGTGGATCACTTAACGGCCTTGCCCATTATCGCGGATTATATCAATCAAAAATCATTGGCCAATTTAGTCGTCGTGGCACCGGATGCTGGACGAGTAAAATTTTCCAAGCGATTGGCTGATCGCCTGCATGCATCGTTAGCCATGATGTACAAAACCCGGCCCGCACAACAAGTGGCTAAAATTACCAACGTGATTGGGGATGTCAAAGACAATACCATTTTATTGGTTGATGATATGATTGACACGGCTGGATCGGTCATTTCAGGTATCGAAGCATTAAAAGCAGCCGGCTGTGGCGATGTGTATTTGGCGGCGACCCACCCCGTTTTTTCAGGCCCCGCCATTGAACGATTGTCTGAAGCACCGCTAAAAGAAGTCATTGTAACCAATACTATGGCGCTTGATTCTGATAAACACTTTGATGGGTTAACCGTATTATCAGCCGCCCCGCTATTGGCCGAAGCCATTCGACGCAACTACCAACGCCGGTCTATATCCAGTTTATTTAACTAGGTCGCGTGAATGCCCGCATGCATCGTTCCGTTATTAACCGATGCATATCAGCATGAAGCCATTGCCGCAATCGCCTGCCAGCTGTATGATTCTCAGCCCGATGTTCGCTTGTGGGTATCGGGGCACTATTACGCAGCACTCACCCATCGCGATATTCAAGCGTCTATTACCAATACCCAAGCGTATACGAGCCTGTCGGCTTGTTTAGACCATTGGGTTGAGACCCTTCGCGTGCCACACACCGTATGGCTCGTATCGGATTTTAATGAACCGAATTACCAAGCATCCTTGCAAGTAGCCAGTCAATGCCATTCAATTACTCCGGTGTTTGTTGATTTTACATTTGATGCGCTGTGTCCCACAACAGGATGGCAATCCGTGTCCAGGCCAAACGCACCGTGGTTCACCACTCGCATGATTCACGCAGACAGTTCCGATCTTCGGACTCGCTATAAGCATAGTCAATCGGTGAATCGATCGCGATTAAATCATATTTGCCAACAGCTGAACCTGGTGCCCCAATGGTGGGTATAATGGGGGCGATCACCCGTGGTTTAGGTCTATTGGGGATCGGCCTTGTTCTGCATGCCAGCACCCCCAATGTCAGCATTTATCCCATTCATACTACAATCGGAACACCCATCGAATACACCGTGCATATGCCAGAGCCCGTATCCAGCAATGCTTGGGCATCGATTCACCAGCAACTGAGCACTGGGATTCATGTTGACTCCCTCCATATTGACCAAACAACAATCCAAGCAACCCTAATTCCGTTTTCACTGGGTGCTCGTGTCATTCCCAGTGTGAATACCCATAGCGGCATAATTCCCAGTCAAATGATCGATGTTAGTGCCATGACCCAGAAAACCACGCCCAAAATATTCAGTACGTTTTTAACCACCCATCAAGCCCCCTATCCGCATACCTATTGGCAACTCACCGCACCCCTGTGGCTTCTGGCCGTAATTCCACTCATTATGGCTCGGCGCATTCAGCCGCATAGCCTTCCCAAACCCTTGCATTATATTGTGGCATTGCCGGGCCTGTTTCGCATGCTAATGCCCCTGGTCTTTCGCCTCGGCGTGGGGATTATTGTTGTGGGGCTTGCCCACCCTGTTTATGTCACCGATCAACCCATTCATACCCAAAGGCCCTATCACGCTATGATTGTTTTAGACACGTCCCAAGCCATGCAAACCATTGATTTCAAACCCCAACACCGATTAAAAACCGCACAGCTATTGCTAGAAGACTGGCTCGACACCAGCCACTATGATCACGTTGGGCTCATTGCGTTGGGGGCACACCCCTACACGGTTGTTCCCTTGACTCAAGATCATAGCCTAGTCAAAAAAGCCATTGCGGAACGCACCCACAATGACGTGGGGTCCCCCCCCAATGTGGGGCTTGCCTTGGCCATGGCCATTCATCGATTGAAAGACGTTCCGGGCCCTAAGCGCATTGTGTTGCTCAGCAGTGGCTCCCAGCCCGATAGCCCAACGGCAATGAACCCCACAACACTGGCTCAACTGGCGCAGCAGTACGGCATTGCCATTGATACCATTGGATTTGGCTCACCCGATGGCATTTATCAAATTGTAGACAACCCAACATATACCCAACTGTATCGGCGCAATGCCAGCAACACCATTGTGTCCACCTACCGCAATGACGCAGAACTAACGGCCATTAGCCATATCACGCAGGGCCATGCGTTTACACTCACCAACGCAACCGATACCCACCCGCTGGTGCAATCCCTTCGCGCCCTCACATTGCCCAAAAGCACACTAGCGTATCGCACACAAAAACAATCCGTTCAATTCATTTGCCTGGGCATCGGAGCCGGAATCGCTATTCTGAGCTTATTCATTCAATGGAGGCGCCCATGGGGCCATTATTGACTCAGTGTTTGGGATTAATTTGCGTCGCTATTGGGCTGCTTGTCTATGCGCTTCAGCCCACACACACACCCATACAGCCAATGCGTCACCCCGACATTTACTTCGCCATTGATAGCTCGACCAGCATGATGGCCCAAGATGTACACCCCAATCGACTGGCTGTCGCCAAGCAACAGGCGACGGAATTGGCGAGTCTATTGGGCAATTACCGGCTGGGCATTATTCAATTTGCCGGCGAAGCGCGGATCACCTGCCCCTTAACCCAAGATTTAGCCAGTATCCAGCAACGCATTGCGTCAATATCCCCACTGTATGATTGGCCCGGCAGCCGATTGTCTGATGCTATTTTAGCGGCCTATCGGGGGTTTTTAAACCAATCGAGCGACCCTGTTTTAGTAATCTGGAGTGATGGAGACAGCACCGCTGGCGATGCCTACCGCATGCTATTTTATGCAAACCAATTAAACATGCGCATCATCAGCATTGGCATGGGGTCTCTGGATGGCGATCCAGTTCCCAAATTATCCGGTGGCTTTGAAAAAGAAAATGGGGAGATCCTTTTATCAAAATTAAACCGAGACACCCTCATGGGCATTGCTGAGCAAACCCAGGGGCATTATTTGGAAGCCACCAAAACCCCAGCTATTCCCCAACGTGTATACACACACATTATGCAAATGCGTGGCCCCACCCAGGCATCCCCTGCCCCCATCAACCCCATGCCTATCCTCATCATTGGGGTTGGATTGTTGCTGGTTCCCTTCCTGTATTCACGGCCGTGGATACTGCTGGCACTGCTGGTGCACAGCACTGCCTTTGCCTCACTTCCCAGCCACTGGCACAATAATGAAGCCAAACTAGCCTGGCGACAGAATAATCCATCGCTGGCTATGCGTCAGATCCAGACAGTGGCCTATCCCCCAGGCACGCCACCGGATTGGCTATGGTTTAACCGTGGAAAATTGCATCAAGCACGGGGTGACTATGCCCAAGCAGCCCAAGCCTTTGCGCATAGCCATTCAGTATATGAGCAGGCTATTTCGCTGTATATGATGGGCCAATTTGACACGGCGATGACACTGCTCAAACCACTGATTATCCAGAACCCCTTGCACTATTCTGCCCGCGTGTTATTTGAGCATGCGTATCGCAACAATGCCACCGTCGAAACCTATCCACCAGAACCATTAACCATGACTCATACGAATACTGGACCAATGCCACTAGTAGCATCGTGGCAATCGATTGAAGCCATCGACAACAGCAACTATCAAAATTACAATCAGACGCCCACACCATCCATACAATTGGAGGGGCGCACGTGGTAATTTTAGCCGCTATTTGGTTCCTGATTATTGGCAGCAGTTCGTGGGCAGAGTGGGCGCATCCGATGAACCCAAACCCGCCCGTGATGTTAGTCGCAACGGTCAATCAAACCACACCCATTGTTGGAGAACCGCTCATCTATACTGTTTTGGAATACCGAACCAGCATTGCGCCCAATTATGCAACACTTGAATCCCCACACATTGCCACCGCATCCCTATGGAGCGAATCCCAGGCATTGCCCGATCACCCCCGTATCGAGTACCGCAATCAAACCCGATACTATGTATACACGCGCATGAAGCTCAAGCTTCTACCGCAACATACCGGTCCTATTACAATTCCCCCAGCCGTCAGTTATGCCGAACGCCCCCATGTATCCAACCCAACCGTTCTCATGGTTAAAGCGCCGCCAAGCACCCGTGTTACCCACCCCGCTAGTGTGGGTCAGTTTTGGTTGGATGCCCCTCGTGTGACCTACGATGTTGTGGCCAACGCACCCATTGCCGTCCCTATTATTATTCATGCAACCGGCAATTTGACGATCCAATCCATTCGTATTGGGCGCAGTCACGTATTCCGACATTATTTAGACAGCCATGAAACAGAAACAACCGAGGATCCATGGGTGCAAACGCATCGATTATCCTATATTTTTATCCCCAACCGTAGTGGAGACTTTCCACTTCCGGCCATTCAGTTATGGACATTAGACCCAAAGACTGGGCATTACGAATGGCTCGAAGGCCCCAAACGCTATGTCACTGTATACGATGAGCATAGCCCCAATGCCGCTGTGATTCGGCAGGAACAAACCCCCGAATCAATCCCCAATCTTTGGAAAGAACTGCGGTTACATCCCCGCGATACCGATCGGCACCATCGCTGGGCAAGTCTAATTCAGACCCATCCGGATCGCCACTTATTTCCAAGCCCACCACGGCGATTGGGTCGGTATGAGTGGCTTGCCTTGCTGTTTTTCAGTGCGGGTTTAGCCGGAATTGCCTATGCCTATCAACGCCATCGACTGCTATGGCTATGGCTGGGCATGCATGTAGTCGTTTGGGTTGCCTATTTTACCCTATACCCGTACCCGATTGTTCTGCTTGAGGCCGAACGAACCGCTTTTTATGCGCATAAAGATAGCCAAACGGTATTGTTTATTCTGCACCGGGATCTACCCGTTTATTACAAAAAATCCAGCGGAAACTGGCAAAAAATACAATTGGGAACTGGCCAAACCGGATGGATTCAATCAAACTTTTAACTGGCGTTAATCCAACTGGCCAGTAACCCCGCTGCTCGATTGACAGCGCCGGCTGGTCCCATGTAGGCTTTGATTGTTTGAAACCCATGCAGTTGTCGTTGCCGATACGGGTTTTGCTCAACCGGATACTGTGGATTGCACAATTGATACAGTTCATGCGCTAAATTAGACACTGTCGCTTGGCGTTGCAGGCATTCCGGGACCACTGGTTGTTGTAGCATTAGATTGGGTAAGGATACCCAACGCAGCTGAATCAACTTGACCCGTAGCCAGAGCCGAATAAACAAGGTTATCAGGGGGCCAAACCGATACGCAACCACCATCGGAACCTGAAATAAGGCATGCTCCAAAGTTACCGTGCCAGATAATACTAACGATGCCGTCAGATGCGGAATAATCCCGTAGGAATCTCCCGTATAGATGTGTATCCCATCGGGCGTGTTTTTTCGAATATAGTCGGCATACTTTGCTGACCGCAGTACCACCACAATATGGGCCGAAACCCCACGCTGAACCACGGCCTGTGCCGCTTGAATCAGGTGGGAATACGTGGATTTAATTTCTTGCCATCGGGACCCTGGAAACACCCCAATAATAGGACGATCTAGTGAAAGCCCCAACAGCGCATAGGCGTCCGCTTTGGATTGTGTCGCATGCGCCATGTCCAACAACGGATGGCCAATATACTGCACCGATGGATGCCCCAAGTGGGTATACACGTCGGCTTCGGCTTTAAAAATGGCCAAAATATGATCTGTCACAGTCATGACACGTGTCGCTATTTGGTGTTGGTCATGCCGATTGCGTGTCCACCATATTTGAGGCGATATGTAGTAACAGTTGGGAATGTTAAGATCCTGAACCGCGCGCAACAATGGCACATGAATGGCCTCGCAATCCACCACAACAATATAATCCGGCCGCTGGGTCTTAACGATGGCCGTAAGGTTCCGAATAGTTCGACGAACCCGGGTTAATTCACGCACCGACTGCCACATGCCAATGGCACTATGATCCCGAATCGTGGACAACAATTCCACCCCTGCGTCGGCCATTGCGGAATCCCCCATCCCAAAAAATCGCGCGTGGGGCATGTGGTTTTTTAACGCCTTGACCAATTCAGCGGCATGCAAATCACCGGATATTTCGCCGGCACTAATAAAAATATTGGGCGATTGACGACTCATACATCAATGATACCGTTGATGAATTTGAACATTCAAGCTACACTTTAGTAAATACATGTCAATAACTTACAAACGAATTTTACTCAAACTCAGTGGCGAAGCCTTCAAAGGGTCCCGTAGCTATGGGATTGATCCGCATTTTTTAATGTTCATTGCCAATGAAATCAAAAAAGGGCACGCCCTCGGCGCTGACATTGGCATCGTCATTGGTGGCGGCAATATTTTTAGAGGCATGTCTGCCTCTGCCCAGGGTATGGATCGTGTTGCGGCTGATTACAGTGGCATGCTGGCCACTGTCATGAATGGCATTGCCTTGCAAGATGCCTTAGAGAAAAGTGGCGTAAGTACACGGTTGCAAAGTTCCTTGGAAGTGACTGAAATTGCCGAGCCCTTTGTGTTGCGTCGAGCTTTGCGTCATTTTGAAAAAAATCGAGTGGTTATTTTTTGTGGTGGAACTGGGAATCCCTACTTTACAACCGATACGACAGCCGCATTACGTGC
>JAQCBC010000130.1 GCA_027621615.1 bacterium | reverse complement strand
AGGGACCGGGGGGGCGGGTGTTTTTACTGGCTGAGGCGTCTGTTCCGGGGCTGAATCGGGGGAGTCTGGTTGCGCCAATGGCCGGTCTGGATATGCAGCGGCCGGCTGTTTAAAATACCACGCCAACGCAGAATCAAGTGACGTTACTTGAGCCCCAGAACTTCGATGCAAAACCTCTAAAACCGCCTGTTTTTTCTCCGGATATACCGCTAAATAGTCCGGAATCAGCTTTAAAATAGCCCCCGTTATTTCATCGAGCTGTCTCTGATTTTCTGGCCCATCAGCTAGCTCCATTAAGTCTATTAAGACCGATAACGCCTCAACAACGTCAATGGGTTCATGACTCATCAGGATCCTCGTGGTCTTTAAAGGCATCCACCAATTGCTTCAGGTGGCGGGTTTCCGCATCAATCGCTTGGTCCAATTCTTTTTGTCGTTGATTTAATGCCCTTAAATTCCGTTGAGCAACACTGAATTTATACGCATAGCGAATTAAAAAAATCACCAAAATTACCCAAGCCAAGCCATTGAGTATATCCATAGCCGTCATGTGTTGCCAATCCACGATCATTGGTTATTAGTATACCAATCACAGAGCTGCTTATGGAATGGCCAAGCCTGTTCCCGCGTGTGAATTGATCCTGTATTCGCTAAGTGGTACAGGTGGCTGATTAACCACTGCCGATCCCGCCAAAGCCATTGATCCAAGTATGACTGTATCGCTGTGAATGTCGGCTGTTTCAGCCAATTGGTTACAAAACATTGGCACAAAGACTCCCGATAATCCGCTAACCACTGGCCACACCCCACCATACGATACGCGCGCAACCACGTAGCCCAATCGAACGCTTCGGCGTCTATTACCGATTGAATAGCCGCCTGCACGCGTGAAAACCACACACGATGATCCGCCCAATTCAACTGCCAAACAGCCGATAAAACGGGGGCTTCATCACCGGCAAAGCAATGCCCCAATGGCGCGGTATCACACTCCGATGCCTCTAACGACTGTGTCATGAAGGCGGGCAGCACTCCCAAGACACGCTCCCGCAACGCTGAGGGCATCGTCTCCATAATCGATTGGACATCCGAAAACCCCACTTGAACCAAGACCGCAACCATCGGGTCCAAACAGCCGTGTGTAACCATTAAGTGCCACAATGGGTCAAATCCCGCCGACACCAACACCGGCAAGTCATCCGCTAGTGCCGTTAAGCGACTATCCGTCCAAACAATCGCGTCCATTGGCTTTTTGTGAAGGCTCGCCAGAATAATGGACTTGACTTCAATGGTGGCAACGGCCTCTGCGTGGTCTCTCGGGGGAACGCTCGCCGGCCAATCGCTCCCGACGGCCCAGATCTGATCAATAATTTCTTGATTGAAAAACTGTTCCGATTCCCGCAAGGCATCGGCTGTTTTACCGGCAATATATTCATCATGAATGATTGTTAAGTTCACGGCTTACTCTCCCCGCTCATCGTATTCAGCCATGTCACCGGCTGATTGTTTGGGAAACCGGGCATTGCTAAACCCAGTCCACGTATCGGCAGGAAGTTGAGTCGGTTGAAGCTCGTCTGTCGCGTGTCGGCGTGTGTATATGAGTATTGGGTCTTGGTCATGGACAAAATCCGCACCCGATTGCTTCAATAGCCGTTCGGCTATTGCTTTGTTAAGCGCTGGATTGTTCAGCCCTTCTAAAAATGACTGTATGTACCTGTTTTTGTATGGAGACTCTTTAGCGGAAGCGCTGGCTTTGTCGAGCGCCTGGCACACCGCCGATTGCCATGAAAACGGAATGTCTGATGCCCGGACCCGATTCTTTATCTGATTAATAGAGCTCACGCGCTTATTATTAGAATCAATATGCCCATTACGCTGCAAGTCTTTCAAAAACTGATCCGCCCAGTCTATAGCAACTTTTGACCCGGAATCATCAAACTCAGAAACTAACAAATCTTTTGTAATGTAGTCATACTTTGCCGCATCCACCAACTGTAGCGGAGACACGCCCGTTAGAATCGCTAAAACATTGTCCACGCTCGGACCGCTATAGCCACCATGGGCATCCAGTTTTATTGTGCTTAAATAATTTTTAAACTCAGTATCATCTGAACCAAACACGCCCACTAAGAATTCCCTGATGTTTTTATTGGTCGCTGCTTGACGCGCTCGAAACCAGATGGGATACACGCCCCGGTTATACTGAATAATCCGTCGTATAGACGCTACTGTTTCTTTCCAGTTTATGTCTTGATGATTAAAAGACCTGAGCTCACTCCCAGCTGTGCTCCATGTCTTTTTTTGGGCGTAATCAAAGATCGCTATTGCCAACTCGTCGGGGCTACACAATTTAGGATCTATCGACCGTAAATCCCGGGTGTTCGAGGGCTCGAGTTCCAAATAGTCCATCACGCCATCCAAATCATCCATGGAATGGGATTTGTTAATATCCACCTGTTTCAACCGAAACGACTGGCGGGGCATGCGCGGAATCAATACCCGTGAACCCCTAAATGCCGGCTGCTGAAACTCCTTGTGCCAAACCGAACGCACAATAGAACAAAGCAGGGGATAGTCCCGAAAGCCATCTATTGAAAATTTGCGACTATGCCCCATCATTCGGGCCACAGCCATGGCTTGGTAGGCTGCTTGAAGCTGTATGTTGGGTTGTGTGGCTTTTTTTAAATTGTTTTCTAGTTCTTTTAGTTTTTCATCCAATGAAAGCCCAAAAATACGGGTATACATTCGCTTGTGGACTTCGGCTTCATTCCCGTATCCCATGCGTGAGCTCTCGGATACCGTTTGAATACTGGATAGCGTATTTTTTGAAACTTCATACGTATCTGTTGGGTTATCCAATGTAGACGTTATCCACAAAATATCTTGTATTTTGTCTAAACCTTTCTGTTCGATTACAGACTTGATCGGACCTATATTGTTCTTTCCCAGAAACGACCGCAAACCGCTGACAGACTGGATCTTATCTATTTCAGCACTTGCACCCGGGCTGATCTCCCGCAGCAATTCTTTTAACTTTTTAAAATAGACTTTTTGTTGGGCGTTGGATGCCATAGCAAACGCCTCCCCAA
>JAQCBC010000129.1 GCA_027621615.1 bacterium | reverse complement strand
GTGGAAACTCGCCCGGACAATTCGCAACCGAACGCCCGATACCGTTTTGGATTTAGCCACCGGAACCGCCGATGTCTTGATTAGCCTGGCCAAACACGGCATTCAATTCAAGCACGGCATTGGCCTAGACCCAGCCATGGATATGCTGGCCATTGGCAATAAAAAGCTCAACCGGAGCCAGCTATCTAACCGGGTTGAACTGAAGGCCGGCGTTGCCACAGCCATTCCCCTACCGGCCAATGCCGTCGATGTGATTACCATGTCCTTTGGCATTCGCAATGTGCCGGACTATGAAGCCGCCCTCGTCGAGATGACCCGGGTATTAAAACCCGGTGGAGAGGCCTTAATTTTGGAGTTTTCGTTGCCGCCTCAGCCGATTCGAACACCGTACCTGTGGTATTTAAGGGCCATTTTACCGCGATTGGGTCGCTGGTTATCCGGCCATGATACGGCCTATACGTATTTAAACAAAACCATTGAGTCCTTCCCTTACGGTGCTGCGTTTGAACAAAAATTATACGCCGCTGGGTTTTCATCCGTCCGCAGTTACCGGATGTCCGCAGGCGTTGTCACCCTGTACCATGCCCAAGGTGACTAATTTAACGCCAACAACGCAATGGGCCATGGGGGTTGTTCAAAGTTTGGTTAGTGCCGGCATTCAGCATATTTGCATTGGCTCTGGGTCTCGGTCCGCCCCCCTGACCCGATGCATTGCGAATCATACGCAAATCCAATCCGTTTGTTTTTATGATGAACGGGCCTTGGGATTTGTGGCCTTAGGGATCGCCAAAGCCCAGCAACGGCCAGTGGCAATTCTCACCACATCGGGCAGTGCCGGGGCCAATCTCTTACCCGCTGTGGTTGAGGCCCACCAGTCTGGCCACTGCTTGGTGGTCATTACTGCCGATCGCCCGCCGGAACTGCATGGTGTTGGCGCCAATCAAACCATGCCCCAGTCCGGGCTGTTCTCACACTTTGCCACTACCCTCAATCTGGCATGCCCCCATCCAAACGTATCCATTCAGCACGTACAAGCCCGCATTCAAACACACATTGCCCAAGGCGTATCACAGCCAACCCCCGTGCATCTTAATATGGCTTTTCGAGACCTGGCCGTGCACCCAGTGGTTATGGACCGCCCCACTGCGCCCAGTATGCCCCGCGGAATCGGACCCGACTGGGCAAGCATCCCGACACCGGGGTTGATTTTTGTTGGGCAATTGCGCAGTGTGACCGATGCCCAAGCGGTTCAGCAGTACCTCAGCAACCAATCCGTACCCATTATCGCCGATATTACCAGCATGCTACGCACGCATTACTCGCACCCACACTCCTGCATTAGCCCCCAAGGTTCGGTACTGCTCCTGGGTGGGGGCATGACTGCGCGATCCAGCTTGGATCAACTGGAACATGTGCGCTCACACCCCCAGTATCATGTTCGATACCGCCGGCATCCGTTTAACCCCTACTATGCCAAACAAACTATCATTGAGGTGGATCACTTTGCCGATTAAATCCCTTGTCTCAGACATTGTACACCTAGCATCACGCCAAAATGCGGTTTTATTTTGTGGCAATAGCCTAGCCATTCGGTATTTAGATACCCATTGCCCCACGCTACCCCCCGACAGCCCCCTAGTCCCCACGTTTGCCAACCGCGGGGTGAGTGGCATTGACGGGCAAGTATCCACCATGATTGGATTGGCTTATGGTAGCCAAAAGCCCATTGTGGGAGTCATTGGGGATTTAACCTTTTACTACGATTGCAATGCCTTAGGACTGTTCGATCATTGCCCTTATCCGGTTACTGTGGTTGTACTAAACAACAACGGTGGACGCATTTTTGATGCACTACCGCATCTTCAGGGAGTCCCCGAGAAAGACATGTTTTTTACCATGCCCCAAACCAGTACAATTTCACACATTTGTTCCGGCTTTGGCTGTGCGTACAGCCGAACGCTTCAGCCATCTGAACACCACCAAGTGATTGAAATTATACTGGATGTATAAACTAGTCTAGTGCAATTGGCATCGCCGACGAATGATGGGCAATAATTTTCCATTCGCCATCAACCAATGCATATGCGTAGGTAAATCGAGCCACAACCGTGGTATCTCCATTTAGCACAAACGAGTACGTCCCCGCATGATGCCATCCATCTGCATACGCATGCCAATAACTGTCTAGCAGCGTCACCACCGGCTGCTTCGCTAAGAACTGAACAAAATAATCCCGAATCAACGCCGGGGTGTTGCACACCGTATTGGATACTGTCGGCAACAACACCGCATGGGGAGCATAACACGCCAGAACACAATCCGGATCTTGCGTTTTAAGGGCGTCCGCCCATTGGTTAAATAATTCAGTTGGTTGTTTCATACCCCAAGCATAGCGTACTTTCATGCTATACTCAAGACTATGGTAATCGGCGTTATCGTTGGGTTGTTTGGGATTGTTTTGGCTCTCAGCACGGGGCTCGTCTGGGGAACCATTCGGCATCAAGCCCTCGTAAAAGAACACGGTATATTAGAGGCGACCAATCAACAATTAACCACACAGCTCGCCACACAAAAATCAGACCTCATGCAACTGGCCAACCGCCTATTTGATGAAAAAACCAACCGGTTCTCTCAGGACAACCAACAATCCTTAAATACCCTCCTAGCCCCCTTCAAAACCGCCCTGAGTGAGTTTAAAACCACGCTCGATCAAACCCAACGCCACGAAGCCGATCAACGCGCAGCCCTCAAAGGCGAGTTAAGCCAACTCGTTACCCTCAATCAAACCATGGCCCAAGAAGCCCGTCAGCTCAGCAATGCCCTCAAAGGTAACACCAAAACCCAAGGCAATTGGGGCGAGCTAATTTTAGAAACGGTGTTGGAGCAATCCGGACTTGAAAAGGGGCGTGAATTTATCGTTCAGACCGGCTTAAAAACCGATACTGGCGAGCGGCAACAACCTGACGTCATTTTAAAGTTGCCCGGTGATCGCCACATTATTATTGATTCTAAAGTATCCCTCAACGCCTACGAACTCTACACCCAAACGCCTGACCCCCACCCCCTAAAACTCCATATTCAAGCCATTCGCAATCATATCAAAACACTCAGCGAAAAAAATTATCCCGCAC
>JAQCBC010000128.1 GCA_027621615.1 bacterium | reverse complement strand
AATACTGTTCGATTAACCAATCTAATAATCCGGGGAAGCTAAAACCGACCATGCACGATCGCTTTTCGATTACGATTCTCCGCCCCAATCAGTCTCAGGCTGTTCGGGTATCAATGTCCAAATTTTGGGGCTACAGCCTTGCCATCAGCACGGTGGTCTTTGGAATTGGCTTGGTTGTATTGGGTATTATTGTGACCCAAAAATGGAGCACTATTCAACACTATGATCGTTTAAAAGCCAAGTACGATGCTCAGCATCAGCAAGTTGAAGAATTGTCCCTCCAATTGGAAAGTCTCCAATCCACGGTATCGGCCATTATTGACACCCAATCGTCTCTGGAAGGCATGTTGCCCAATAAACGCAACACGTACAGTAAAAAAAAAATCGCTTATAGCATTCAACAGTTTAACAATGCGTTTCGAGTCCCCCAAGATACCCCCCCAATTCAAACCCTACAACAACAACTCGGTGTGTTGAGCGACCACGTGAACACATTGGTAGACAAATACACGTACATCAATAGTCAATTTTCAAAATATCAAAAGCGCTTGGATCAAATCCCATCGATATGGCCCGTACACGGCTATATTAAATCCAAATTTGGGTTTCGGACCCACCCTATATTGGGCAAACGCATGTTTCACTACGGGGTGGACATCCCCTCCTGGCTGGGAACTCCCATACGGGCTACAGCAGATGGCCGTGTGATTGTGGCACGCTATATTAAAGGATTGGGTATGACCGTAATTGTGGAACATGGGTATGGCTACAAAACCATTTATGCCCATGTTAGCAAGATTCATGTTCGCCCCAATGACCGCATCAAAAAGGGGCAGGTGATTGCGAATGTGGGCGCCACCGGACTGGTTACAGCCCCCAGCTTGCATTATGAAGTGTGGCGGTATAAAAAACGCATTGATCCGATGCCCTTTTTGAATTTGGAATTATTTGCAGCTGCGCCCAACGTGTGGTAAGGTCACGATATGAAAAAACGATCCGGTGTTGTGCAATCTATTTTGGGCCCTGAAACCGATATTCGGGGTGTTTTGCGCAGTGAGAATGCCATCCAAGTTGAAGGGTATTTTGAAGGCGATATTTTTGTTAAAAACGATGTGTATGTGGCTGAAAACAGCACTGTCAAAGCCACCATTCGGGCCCATCGGGTGATTGTATCGGGGGAGGTTATTGGAGACATTGAGGCACTGCAAACCGTTACCGTGAACAAAACCGGCCGGGTGTATGGCAATATTGCCGGCAATGAATTGCATGTTGAACCCGGGGGCTTGTATAAAGGCAATGTAAACATGGATGTGATTAGTAGTTACAATGACTACGAAGGCATGGCAAAATTTGTTCAATAATGTATTTATTTGATACCCACGCCCACCCCCATTTGTGTACGGACACGCCCCTGAACGCCTTGGTTGATCGGGCAAAAGCCGCTGGGTTGGTGGGCATGATGAGCGTGGCGATTGATCTGGACTCTGCCCGAGACGCCATCCAACAAAGCGAGCACTACCCGGGGTTTATTTGGCCAACGGCAGGGATTCACCCCACATCGGTTGCGGATGATGACCAGATCACCGAACTGGAGGCGATTATTCAGGCACATGATGTGTACGCCATTGGCGAATGCGGGTTGGATTTTTATCGCGATACCAACCCATCTGCGGGCTTGCAAACCGATTATTTTCGGGCCCAATTGGACATCGCCAAACGCTACGATTTACCGGTGATTATTCATGCTCGCCATGCCGATGCCGAACTGGTTCCCATTTTGCTTGATTACCCCGATGTCCCCAAAGTTATTCATTGTTTTAGCTCCCCCTGGTCCGTTGTTGAGGCCCTGTTGGACACGGCAACGTGGTTTAGTTTTACTGGCATTGTGACCTACACGCAATACGACCCTGAGGTGGTTGAGCGGTTGCCCTTGCATCGCATGATGATTGAAACCGACTGCCCCTATTTGACCCCACTGAGCCACCGCGGCACCGCCAACGAACCGGCGTTTGTATCCGCCATTTGTTCTCAAATTGCCGCCATCAAATCCCTAACCCCTGAAACAGTGGCTGCGGCAACGACCCAAACCGCCATTGATTTTTTCAAATTACCGACTGCGGTTCCAGCGACTTAATTCCCAATGTTGCGTCGACTGATTCAGTATCAACAGGCCTTGCGGACCGTGCATGGCGGCCTAAACCAGGGGTTGAGTATGCAACAAAGTTTGGGGTTGTTGCCGCCAAACCAACCGTTCGCCACCCTGCATGCGGCATTGGATCGCGGGATTCCCCTGCACACCGCCCTCATCTTGCCCCGAGGCATCCCTACCCTGGATGCCCCGATTGCGGATCCACTGCGCTATATTCGCCAACTGGATCAGCATGTG
The DNA here is from genome assembly GCA_027621615.1 of bacterium. GTDB lineage: Bacteria > Margulisbacteria > Marinamargulisbacteria > UBA6595 > UBA6595 > UBA6595. The sequence goes on along the minus strand of JAQCBC010000128.1, from coordinate 815 downwards.
ACGCACCGAATTGACACCCTCAAGCAGTTGGGGCGTCGGTTGGTATACCCGAGCGTATTGTTTGCAGGGCTACTCGTTAATGCCGTGGTGATGCACACGGTGGTTGTGCCAAGCCTATACACCTTGGGTGACCCGCCCACGGCATTGTCTCTTTATAATCGAGGCGTGCATGCACTGGCTGCCCATCGGTTGGATTGCTTGTTGGGTCTTGGCCTGGTGGCTTCGTTGGCTGGGCCATGGCTCTGCGCGAGAATTCAACGCGTATGGGATCGGCTCAATCGGGATTGGCACACGGCCACGGCATTAACGGGTATTCATATGCGTGTCACCCAAGGATTGCCCATTCACAGCTGCCTGCGCCATGCGGGCATTCGCCCAGACCCCAGCACACGGATTAGCGATGCACTAGCGGCGGCATTTCAGTTAAGCCTCGCCCATCGGCACCGATTAGCGATTGGGGAGCAAAGCGGAGACTGGGAATCCCATTTAGCGGGTATTATTCACGGATTGACGGCCAGCCATCAAGACCGAATTAACCGATGCATTGCCCTGATACCGGCTCTGTTGTTGGTCATTATTGGGGGGTACATGCTCGTTTTCTTTTCGATTCTGTTTCAGCCGTTGAGCCAGTCTATTTATAATTTGTGAACTATTCTGAATAATTCGAACAAACTGTGTTGCTGAGTGTTCATACGTATTTCACAAAAGACTTGCATTTCCCATTTTTAAATTAAATATTTTTATAAAAACAAAATAAAGTATAAAATAAAAAAGTAAATACATATTATTTTTTATATTTAATTTATTATATAATC
>JAQCBC010000127.1 GCA_027621615.1 bacterium | reverse complement strand
GGTTAAAAACATTGGTTGAAAAATACACGAATTTTTTGCCAGTTCCCATTTCAGTTAATGATACGGTGGCAAATCATCAAAAACCCCTTTGGACGCAAGCCCCCAGCGATACCAAGCCGGAGGCGTATCAAGACTTTTACAAAACCTTGTTCCCATTTCAAGAAGAGCCCTTGTTTTGGATTCATTTGAACGTCGATTACCCATTCAATTTAACCGGAATTTTATATTTCCCCAAAGTGATGCACGAACTGGATGCAACGAAAGGCCAGGTCAAGCTATACTGCAAGCAAATTTTTGTGTCCGATCAGGCCGGCGATGTTATTCCTGAATTTTTGACGTTGCTTCAAGGCGCCATCGATTGCCCAGATATTCCCCTAAATGTGTCCCGAAGTTATTTGCAAAATGACCCATACGTGCAAAAAATATCCAAGCACATTGTTAAAAAAGTGGCGGATAAGCTTAGCCAATTGCATAAAAACGATGCGGATCAGTATGCTAAAATCTGGCCGGACATCAGCCCGTTTATCAAATACGGCATGATGCAAAACGCAGAGTTTTACGAAAAAATGAAAGACAATGTCTTGTTTGAGTCGTCGTCCGGGCATACCACAACCGTGGCGGCTTATATGGAACGCAATACCGATAAACTGGGCAAAAAAGTCTTGTACTGCGCAGATAAAGACCGGCAGGCGACCTATGTGTCAATGTGCCAAGATCAGGGGTTGGAAGTGCTATTTTTCCATGCGTTAATCGATAGCCATTTTGTTCAGTTTTTAGAATCCAAAGCGTCCGATATTCAGTACGTATCCGTGGACTCGGAAGTTAATGACAGTTTGGTGGATGCGTCTAAATCGGCACAAGTCGTTGACGATACCAACCAAACCCGTGATGATCAGATTGTTGACCTGTTTAAGTCCGTGTTGGATACCGAAACCACAACGGTAGAAGTCAAAGCGTTAAAGTCGGAGACCGTGTCCGCTATGTTCATCGAATCGGAACAAATTAAACGCCTAAAAAATATGCAGCACTTCATGAAAGGAGCGGGTTCATTGCCAGGCTTGGATATTATGACGTTGGTGATTAACAATCAAAGCCCATTGATTCAAAATATTGTGGGGCTCAGCCAATCCAATGCCGATGCCGAGTTTGTTCAATCCCTGTGTTTGCATGTGGTGGACTTGGCACGATTATCCAAGCAGCAGGTATCGGGCGAATCCCTACAAACGTTTATTGCACGGTCCAATACCTTATTGTCTAAGCTGAGTCATTCAGCACAATAATGCGGACGATACACCTCAGGATTCTTGGGGTGTTTGTGTCTAGTCTAGTATTTGGCGTATACTATCCGCCCGATTGGGCCGTCGCAGAATACCATGCTCTGTATCGCCAGGTTCAAGAAACACCCAATAGCGCAACGGCGAATTTTGAATTGGCTATGAACTACGCTTACACGGGTCGCGTATTAAAGGGGTTGGATACGCTTAAAAAAGTCGATGCGCTGGATCCCGATTTCTCAGGAAAAATCGTGGCGTATTATCAAGCAAAGCGCAAAGCCGATCCGGCAGTATGGCAACACGCCTTTAAATTAGGGTTTGGCCTGTATTTCGATGGAAAAAAAGAAGCCGCAGAGGCCGCGTTTCATGCCGTTTTGGACTTGGAACCGGAACATGTCTGGGCCATGGGCTACATTGGCTTAATTCGAGGGGAAGCCAAGGATTACGATGCGGTCTTAGATTGGTGCCAGCAGGCCTTGGATATTCACTATGATCTGGCCGCAATACACTTTTTAATTGCCGAAGCGTATGCGGCAAAAGACAAAGGGTTTCGAGCCTTTTCGCACCGGGCTCGGGCGGCCTCTCTTTTAGCCGAAGAAAAGTTGGCGAAAAGCCATATTTATGGCGATCCCGATACCCCTGATGATGAGTAGGTGGTTGGTTTTTCTGGGGATCTGTTTGGGGGTTATTGTTGCCGTCGCTATTCAGTATTCAACACTTGAAAATGTACCCCAGCTGCTTCCGGAAGGCACCCCCAATATTGTGATGTCGGGTGTGCGTATTCGCCATGTAGAGCATGATCGGGATGTGCTGGCAATGCGTGCCGCTGAAGCGGAGCTATTTTTGGATCAACAGCCCCGTATGGTGATGCACGCCGTGCAAGGCCGCATTGATGCGTATGCGTTAACTGCTGATCAAATGGCGTACGAGCTAGCCTCTGGGCATCTGGCCGCGTATAATCAGGTTCAATTATCGGCGGATGAGATGCTCATTACGACGGACCACTTGCAATTGGATCCCCAAAACCACGTGCTGAGGTTGTTGCAGAACAATCGCGTGGTGCTTCAGGATACGGGGCGCTAATATGCGATTGGATCAGTATCTTGTTGCGTATACGGAGTATACCCGGCGCGAAGTGTATGAACAGTTGAATCAGGGGGCCATTCAGTGCAATGGTCGGGTTTGCCAGACCTTGCGGATTACTATTGACCCTGTGGTGGATCGTATTTCAATTCGGGGGGTTCGTGTGACGGGGATTATTGGCATGGCCATCTACCGATACCACAAGCCCGTGGGGGTCATTTCAACCATGACGGATCCGCGAGGCCGGCCCTGCTTGGCCGATGTGTGTCGGCACATTCCAGAGCCCGTATTTCCAGTGGGACGGTTGGATCGCGATACCTCTGGGTTGTTGTTGCTCACCAATGATGGGCAACTAGCCAACCAAATTTTGCATCCCCGCTATCAAATAGACAAGCAGTATGTGGTTCAGCTGGCCCATGCCGTGACGGCCTCGGATAGCCGCCGCTTGTTGGGCGGCTTGTTTTTGGATGATGGGCCCGTGCGTCTCACACGGTTGGAATCGTTGAGTAAAAACCGGTATCGGGTGGTGATTGCTCAGGGACGCAATCGAATCATTCGCCGGTTGTTTGATACCTTGGGGTATCGGGTGATCAACTTGCATCGCGACACCATCGGGCCCATCCAACTCGGCCGATTGGCTGTGGGACAGGTGGATGCGCTGAATTATCAAAAAACGCTAACGATGATCATGGAGACGGATGGGTGATCATTGGGCTGCTCTGTATTGGCGATGAGTTGCTGGACGGTCGCATTGCCAATACCAATCAGCAAACAATCGCTAAAATTCTATGGGAGTCGGGGTATTCGGTGCGGGATTGCTTAATTAACATATACATTTAAATAAATCTTTAA
>JAQCBC010000126.1 GCA_027621615.1 bacterium | reverse complement strand
CTATATTTACTAAGTATAAAGGATTACTCAGCCAGCTTACAGCTGGCTGATTCATTTAATTTCGCAACAATCCCTTTACTGTAATTATCAATGTTAGTGTGGTACTATAAGTGGCTGTTGCCAAATTAACAACAAGCCGTTGTGTAGCAACGCCAATTAAGTGAGTAATTTAGCAAAAATTTAGCATAGAAAGAGTAAATAGATAGGATTGATTTATGACAGTTTCGGTAATTGTAGGTACTCAATGGGGTGATGAAGGCAAGGGGAAGATCACAGACATCCTGGCGGCAGATGTTGATTTGGTTGTTCGATATCAAGGTGGAAATAATGCCGGCCATACGGTTGTTGTTGGAGATAAGACGTTCAAATTGCACTTAATCCCTTCGGGTATTTTATATCCCAATTGTTGTTGTGTTATTGCCAATGGCGTAGTCATCGACCCCACCGTTTTATTGGAAGAAATAAGTATACTGAGAAAAAAAGGCATCCAAATCACCCCCGATAATTTCAAAATCTCTGGTTTCGCCCACATTATTTTGGAATCGCATAAAGAATTAGACAACCGGCAAGAAAATCGGCGCCATGATGAAAAGATTGGAACGACCGGCCGGGGCATTGGGCCGTGTTACACGGACAAAGTCAAGCGATCGGGTGTTCGCATGATTGATTTGTTTTACCCCGATGAATTAAGGAAGCGATTAATTAAAAATCATGATATGAACGAGACTGACATTGATGCTTTGTGTAAGATTGGCAACGAACTAAAACCCTTTATTATTGATACGTCATTATTCGTTAATCAAGCCATTTCAGATGGGAAACGCGTCATACTCGAGGGTGCTCAAGGAACTATGCTGGATGTCGATCATGGCACCTATCCATATGTGACGTCGTCCAACCCAATTGCGGGCGGTGCTTGCATCGGGGTTGGGATAGGTCCACATAAAATTGATTCTGTTATTGGCATTACGAAAGCCTACGCAACACGGGTTGGGGAAGGCCCCTTTCCAACAGAATTAACGGATAGCTTAGGCGATAAGTTGTGCCAAGAAGGCGCTGAGTTTGGAACAACAACCGGCCGTCAACGACGCTGTGGATGGCTAGATCTTGTGGTCTTGAAATATGCCGTTCGGGTTAACGGCATCACCTCCATGTGTCTGACAAAATTGGATGTATTAGACAAATTTGATTCAATTAACGTTTGTACCCATTATGAGTTGGATGGTGAGCGAATTGATGAGTTCCCAATGGCATTGCATGCATTTTCAAATTGCAAACCCGTGTATACAACCTTGCCGGGATGGAACGCAGACACATCGCAAATTACACGATATACCGACTTGCCCAAAGCAGCCCAAGCGTATGTGCAATTTATCGAATCGAAAATTAATGTAAAAACATCGATGATCTCCGTTGGCTCAAAGCGCAACCAAACCATTCATTTGGTGGTTGTTTGAGTTAAATACGGATACCGTTCTTTAAAGCAGTCATAATACGCTTTTAAATCATGCAAAATTTCTATATCGTCTGGATTGGGCTGTTTTAGGTGTTCCAGCAATTCAGCATAGCGCAAAGGAAATGCCTGAAACCCCTCTAAATCCCGTTCGTATTCACCGGTAATATAGCGTGGAATTAAATAACGCTTAAAATAAGACTCTGGGACCTCTGATGCATAGTTTAAGTAATACCGATTAAATAGCTGAACCAGTTGCAAATTTTTATCAGAGGGCTCTTGCATTAAATCGTTAACCAAGGCTGTGTGTGCAGTGGGTGTCTTGTCCACCGTTTGAATCAACTGGTACAATTGGGTAATACGCTCAAATCCCATGGCATATATGCGTTGCTCAATGTCCCAATCATTATTTAGGGATGCCAAATATGTATCGACACTCAGAGATTGAATCGTTGGATTTTTTTGAATAGATAAATAGCTATTTTGGTAAGATTCCGGTGCTGATTGAATAGGCGCTAGTTGCAGATAGTGCTTATTTGGGTTTTGGTAACGCAGCCCATAATTGGTCATTTCGGACAGCCCATCATTCGGCTTATACCGGTCTAAATCACTTAATATCACTGCACGTCGATCCATAGCCACAACGTAAAAAATGCGATCCTGGCAGCGCATCGGTGGATTTCCCACTACACGCGACTGAACGAGTTGCCCAACCGAACTGCTTGATGTGCTAAAGGGCTGAAACCCTGTTAATGTTTCACATGGAAATTCTGATTCCAACACTGAAATCAAATCCAAGCAAACATGAACATCTGCCAATGCATCGTGTGTCTGCTTATCACTTAAAACACCATAGCGCATCGCCATAGATTCTAGAGTAAACATCCAATACGGGGCATTCTGACGATTTACGCCCAATTCCCACTGAAATTGATCTGGATAATTCAAGGCTAAATGACGGCTGTAATGTAACAAATCTTTGTTTTTTAAACGGCCATAATAATACGGATTATAGCCGTATCGAATCAACAAATTTCTTAAAAAATTCAAGTCAAATTGGTTGGAATTATAACCAACCAATGTACACACAGAGCGGGATGTCCACCTGTCTAAAAATGCATAAATACGCTCAGCTGATACTTTTTCAGACGGGCTTTGAGATTGATGCTCCTCTAAATAAATGCGATTGGTTAAAATAGCCCCAATATCGGGTAGCTGCGTGCGATTTAAGGCAATTGTCCCCACCAATTGATCATGAACCGTGTAGTGGTCATCCACCACCACAAACGCATAGCTCAAAATCTGGCCCAACAACGAGCGAGAGCTCGTTTCAAAATCATAAAAAACAAACATCCTAGAAATTTAATGCTAAAGAAAAGTAGTGCTGAAAGTCAAAATCTGGATGTTCCGATACCTGATACGCGTAATCAACACTCAAAAAATCAAATTCAAAACCCATACCCAACGTGGTGGCAGAACGAACTCGAACCGGACTCACGGGAAAGTTGCGCTGACCCACGCGAAAAAACCAGTCAATATTTTTCAAGAGCCGATGAAACACCTCATAGTCCAATGCGGCAGAGAAAAACATATCCGAATGAAACTCATATTTTTTAACTTCGGATAATACCGAATAATACTCCGCTGGCTTATACTTACCCGCAATCAAATAACGGGACGGCAATTTTTCAGCATTTCCATCGTTGCTATATTTAATATTTTGGTTGGGAATTGCGTTTTGAACAACCATCGACAGATCCA
>JAQCBC010000125.1 GCA_027621615.1 bacterium | reverse complement strand
ATCCGCGAATGGGTGCCGGAATTGGCCCAATGCCCCACGGAATATATTCATACCCCCTGGCAGCATGGGTATTATATGGCGCCAATTGTGGATGAAGCCCAAGCCCGACAATTCGCTGCGGCTCAAGTCTATGGATTGCGCAAGGAAGCCGCACATCGGGCGGAATCCCAAGCGATTGTGAAGCAGCATGGTAGTCGGAAGCGATCCAGAAAACGCCCACCGAATCCATCCCATCCCGATCAGTTGCGATTGCCTATGTAAGGGGTATGGCTAGGCGATGCCAATGCTCAAACAGCATCCAGCCAACCAACCCTGTTTTTAGGATCCATAACCCGGTTCGATAGGCATTCAAGCGCACCAATAGGGGGATGTTTTTGGGGTGTCCGTGTGCGCATAATTGGTTATGAATTGGAACGATTTTAATAAATGTGAGCAACCAAATCAGGGCTAATAGTGTTGTTGTCCAATAGAGTGCTGGGGTGTGTGCATTGGGGAAGGCCCACAGTCCGGCCAGTGACACCGCTTCAGCTAGCATGATTGGGACAACGACATACGAAATTCGACGCACATGAGCCATCGCATAATCGGTGAGTTCTGACTGGCCAACGTGGGTAAACTGTGGGTAGATGACCACTTGGACCAATATAATTAGCGTGAGCATGCTCAGGGATGCCGTGGCCTGTATCCATAGAATCGGTATCATTGAGTCCGGGTTATAAAGATGGCCCCACATAATCGCCGTTAATGTGCCAATAGCCGGTTTCTCTAATTCCCAGTTCGGTTTCATCCTCGGTTTCATCATCGCTACTTAATGTTTTGGGGTTAAACCGTCGAATTTTATGGGGGTATATCGAATAGACAATATTGCCGGTATACCGATGCACATGGTAGCGGTTCATTCGGGATATAATCCGAATGTAGGCTTCTTCAGAAAGCATCATCATGGGGGTGGCCGTGGGACTTAAATGGGCGGATGTAGTCAAGTGAGTTTGAGGGGTGAATTTGTTTTTAAGTGTAACGGTTTTTGTTTGATCTTGCCCTGCCCGAACTAAGTCTAGATGACTACTGCCAATTCTCCGTGGAGACGATCCAGAAGCTATGGTTTGAAGTGGTAATGTTGACATAAAAAATGCGTTTATTAATTTATAGTATACAAATAAATGCCTTTAAAATCCAATTTTGTTTCTAAATTGTGTTCATTCGACACTGAACTGTGTATAATATTAAAGCATTTATACTGTAGTGTAATTAAAATTTATAATTATTAAACATTTGTTAAATTTTTCTAAACAATTGCGATGATCATAGATCCCTTTCATTTAAAAATAGTTCAGTCTGTGTACCAAACAAAAACCCTAGTAGGGGCTTCAAAAGTATTGTGTGTGACCCAGTCGGCATTGAGCCAAGCGATTAAAAAATTGGAAAAACAATTGGGAGTGGTGGTATGGGAAAAGTCGGGACGCACTATACAATTGACCACAGCTGGCTTATTTTTAGTGGATGCGGCGAATCGAATTTTACCGCAATTGGAACAGCTAGGGCACGATGTGAAGAGGTTGAGCTCAGGCGTTGTTGGTAACTTGCGTATTGGCATGGAGTGTTACCCATGTTATCGGTGGATTCGACAAATTATTGGGACCTATTTAACGGATTGGCCCGATGTAGATTTGGATATTTTGAAGCAATTTACGTTTAAGGGGATGCAAGCCTTGTTGAATCATGAGGTTGATATTTTAATTACGCCGGATGCAGTGAGTCATCGGGGGGTTTTGTTTTACCCAGTATTTGATTATGAACAGGTGTTGGTGGTTGCCGATGCGCATCCGTTTGCTGGGCGTACACATATTCAGCCCGATGATTTAAAAGACCAGGTTTTGATTACGTATCCAATTGAAACGCATCGATTGGATATTTACAAAGACTTTATGACCCCCAACAAGATTTTGCCAACTAAGCATGTTTATATTGAAGATACTGATATTTTATTGCAAATGGTAGCGGCGAATCGTGGGGTATCGGCGTTGCCCCGTTGGCTGGTTGAAGAGGAGCAGCGTCAGTTTGGTATTGCCCCAGTTTCGTTGGGGGATCCGGGGGTGTTCCAAACCATTCATTTGGGGGTCCGGGAGGATCCCAAGCGTCCGGCGTATCAGCGGGCATTTTTGGAATTAGCCGGGGCTCAGCTAACGGAATAGTGGGTGTGTCACTTAAAGAAATAGAGAATGCCATCCAGAATCATGTGAACCCCGATGGCACCCATGAAAAAGCCATTGAGGCGCATAAGAATTCCCATGTATTTATCAAAAACAATTTGTTGACGCTTTCTGAACTGGTCTTTCATAAACACAAATAACCACACAAGACTGTAGTTCACGATAATGACGCTAAAAAATATGCTTAGGATTACGCTAAAACTACCGGCCATTCGACCAATCAAAATAGACAAATACAGGGTTCCAGATCCAACCATGAACGGCAGAGCAATTTCCGAGGCTAGGTCATCTAAGTTTTCTTTGGTTTGAATCATGCTTTTAGCTCCATACATAATAAACGAGAAAGCATAGGCAAAAATAATAATGCCACCAAAAATTTTAAACGATTCAAACCGTATTTTGAAAAACCGGGTAAAAATTTCATCTCCAATTAATGCAAAGATGACATAAATAACTAAAGAAATTATTGATGCTTTTGCATAAACTAATGAAAATGTTTTGACATCCAAATCATCAATAACGCATTTAAGATACAACACCTGTGCAAATGGGTTGATCATAATTAAAAACGATACAGCCAACTCAAGCATGATGGTTTTCTAAAAATCTAGTGATATGGGCCAATAGTATGCTGGGGTGCTCGGCATGCAACCAGTGCGAGCCGGGCATGGATACAATGTGGGCGTGGCTAAATAAGCGATTAATGGTGTCTATGTCTGTATCCAAGACATAATCGGAGGCTACCCCCCGTAAAAACAAGGCCGGAATCTGAATACGATCGGATAGTACGGGGGCCGCCATAATAGCCGATTCTTCTTGGCGGAGCATCGCCAACGGGATCCGCCAATGGGGTTGTGGGGTCATCACTAAATTATGAAGTAAAAAGGCACGAATTTCCGGTTGTTTGACGCCATGTTTGGCTAAGGCCTGATCGGCCTCTGTTCGTGAGGATACGGTCTCACAGGGTATGGCTAAGCAGGCGTCTATTAATGGGGTTTGACGCCCCA
>JAQCBC010000124.1 GCA_027621615.1 bacterium | reverse complement strand
CGGCATCCACTTGAGCCAACAACGTGGTAGGAACTTGAATAACCGCAATACCACGCAAATAAATGGCCGCTACAAAGCCGGTTAAATCCCCAACAACACCCCCGCCCAACGCAATGAGGGCATCGTGCCGATCCAATCGCCAGGTTAGCAACTGGGTGATTATTGTAGACACCTGATCCATTGATTTTGCTGTTTCACCATCGGGAATAATAATTGTTTGCACATTAAACCCAACCGATTTACAAGATTTTGTAACGGCTTGACAATAGGAATCTGGAATCGTTGATTGTGTCACAATAACCAGACGATGACCTGAAATTTGATCTCGAATAACCGAACCAAGCTGAGACAAACATCCCCACCCTACATCCACACGGCTGTTGACTTGCTTCAATTGAATTGACGTTGTTTTAGTCATCACTACTGTTTAATCATAGCATAAACTGATACACTAATAATTGGTTATGATTAGAATTATTATTGGTTTAATAATTAGCACCGTTGCTTTTGGTGCGATTCATGTTCAAATCGTATCAGTCAATGCGACTGAAAGAGTATTTTTAGATTACAACAAAACCCAGATCTTGCAATCCAATTTATCCCTAATTTTTGAAAACGGCTTGGGCAAAGTCTCTGATGCATTCAAACCAACAGACAATGTCTCAGCTACACAAAAATCAACGTTTAACATCGCGATGGATGCCGCAAGAGGGGGCGCTGCCAGAGCGACCACCAACCTTAAGGCTTATCCATCAACGGCCAGTTACTACCCTACAGATTCCAACTGCGATAATTATGAATGTTTAATCACCCGTTACTTTTATTTAGGGCTTTTGTCTGTTACTGGGCACAACGCGAACCGACAAGAAAAAACGATCGGTGAATGGGAACCCCACACCCCTCAATTAATGCTAGCCATTGACCCCGATGCTACACAGTTGCTTATTAGCGAAACGAGTGAGGGCATTGCGATGCCGCGCATTCTACCCGACGGTCGTTATATGCCCAAGGAAATCACGGCAACTACCCCAACCTTTAATTTTGCCCCAACACCGAATGCAACGGTGAGTCAAAATTTAGCCAGTCTAGGAACCATTAACGTACCCTCATTGAATAAATACACAGCGGTATTTGGAGTTCATGTTATTGGGCATGAATCGGTTCCTACGAATCATGTGCTTTACGCTGCAAACACCCTGGCTCAGTGGTTGGACAATCAACGTGTCGGCACGCCCAACACGTGGGCACGCGTGGCAAATCAACTCACTGCAGTCAGCGGCAGCGCCCTAATACTAGTGCCAAACGCAAGAACAGAATCACTTACGGCAATCAACCTATATGCACCAAGGGTCTTGAACGGACCCAATCCATTTAACCCAGGCGCCGGCCAAACAACCCGATTTCAATACACACTGAGCAACGACTCCGATGTTGAGATGCATATTTACTCATTATCTGGTACCAAAGTCTATGAAGCCCATCGTCAACGCGGTAATCGTGGCGGATCTAAAGGATTTAATGGCGACATTACTTGGGATGGACGAAACAAAGAAGGAAATACGGTAGCCAATGGCGTCTATGTGGCGTATTTTAAGTTTACCAGCATTGATGGCACGGTGTTTAGCAAGTGCAAAGTAGTGGTCTATAAATGATTCGACTCTGTCTCTTGCTGTGCATTGGTTTATCTGTGTGGGGCACCGATCAGGCAGCCGATTATTTGCGAAATCAATTTAATGTTCGCTCATCGGGGATGAGTGGCGCTTCAGTGGCTATTCCCAATGATCACCGATTTGTGTACAACAACCCAGCCGCTGTTATACAAGGAAGAAACGGGGTTTCTTTTGCTAATTTTGGAAAAATTGAAACGCAATATTATGCATTAAATTACAATAAAGTATATGAAAAATTTGGATTTAACCTAGGATTTCGAAATGCTCATTTAGATGACATTATTTTAACGGAACCCAGTCAGAATCCGGATATCAGCAATACACCCCTGGCGGATTACACCCCCCACACAGTATTGGGTAGCAGCAGTTGGGATGCCTTTGTCTATCATGGGGCAACCGCTTACTCAATGCCGTGGGCGGATGTGGGCATTAGTATGCACTATATTCATGAAAACTTAGTGGGCTATACGGTCCATGCCACCGGGTTTAATGTTGGAATGCTAACTCAATATCAGGACTATACATTTGGGGCTAGCGTTTTAAACGCGGGCACATCGGCCATGCGTTGGGAAAGTGGCACTGTAGAATTTATTGAGCCCACCTATGCCATCGGGGCCTCAACCCATATTTTAGAAGACAAATTATTAATTACATCCGAGATTCAAACCCAATACGATACGAATTGGATTTTAGGGGCGGAATTGCAGCTAAACTCTGCAGTGGCCTTGCGGATTGGCAATAGCAATACAAATCTAAGCTTTGGGGTTGGCATTGCGTTACAGTCTTATGAAGTATCGGTGTCGTATCAGCATGAAAATCGATTGTATAACAATGATATATTTAAATTGGAGGTTAGCTTATTATGGGATTAAGATCACGCCGTCGACGACAATCAAGCGTTCGCAAGTTTATTATTGTAGGCTTGTTGATTAGCGTTGCTTTACTTGTATTTCAATTTATTCAAACAGCATCAAATCAAGCGTTCAAGCCGTTAACTAAAGGGGATAAAATTCCAGATACTTTACAGTATACCCGCATCAACAACCAAGCCGTAAATTTACTAAATACGGCCAAAGAAAAGCCGGTAGTCCTAATTTATTATCAAGGCGGATCGTCTACCGATTGCGTAATACATTTAAATGAATTAAACCAAATTCAATCCGACATCCAAGCAGCGGGTTACCAACTCATTGCGGTTAGCCCAGATTCCCCAAGCGTATTGGCCAAGACACAAAAAGAAAATAACCTAACCTATTCATTGGTATCAGACACCCACATGGAAGGGGCTAAACACTTTGGCATTGTGGATCAAGACAACGAGAGAAAACTGCCAAAACCCAGCGTGTTTGTGATTAATAATCGCGGGACTATCGTATTTTCACATACCGATACCGACTACAAAAAACGATTGTCGACAGACGCAATTCTTGGGGTGCTATAACCGAATTACCCCAAGCGTCGGATAAAATCCGTATAGTCAAAGGTTCGCATAACTGACAACGTTTTCTCCCGAGAATAATTGTAAATATCCGGCAAGGCAATCCCATTAAAGGTTGTGTTTTTAACCATCGTATACGG
>JAQCBC010000123.1 GCA_027621615.1 bacterium | reverse complement strand
CCCGCCACTCCAAAAATAAAACCTACAAATAGAGGGGTTGTAATGGCCAATAAAGACGGGGCTAACATTGTGCGTTGTGCACTGGCTGTTGAAATATCCACACAACGAGCATAGTCTGGCTTGTTTTTCCCTTCCATAATCCCACTGATTGTTCGGAATTGACGACGGACCTCTTCAACCATTTCACTGGCGGCTTTTCGAACGGCTAAGATTGTTAGCGCTGAGAATACAAATACAGCCATTGATCCAATAAATAGACCGGATAAGAAATTGGGGTTAACCACATTGATTTTAAATATTTCGACAATGGCATTCACGCTTAAATCACCCACAAAGTAGATGTTGGGGTTGTAGGCTGCGACATCGGGATTGTTGGTAAATCCGATTGCATTCACGAAGTGAGTGCCTTCACTGGCTAACACGTGAATCCAATGCTTAATCGTTTCTAAGTAAGCAGCAATCAATGCCAATGCGGTCAAGGCTGCCGATCCCATGGCAAATCCTTTTCCAGTTGCGGCTGTTGTGTTTCCTAATGAGTCTAGGGCATCGGTTCGCTCACGTACTTCAGGGGGTAATTCAGCCATTTCAGCATTTCCACCGGCGTTGTCCGCAATTGGACCAAAGGCATCGGTTGCTAACGTAATCCCCAATGTAGACAGCATCCCAATAGCCGCAAATCCAATCCCGTAAATACCGTTGTTAATGGATTGAAGGCCACCGGAGCTAACAAATGACAAGATAATACCCGCTACAACAATTAATACCAATATACCCGTCGATAACATGCCGGTTGCAATCCCTTGCAAGACCAATGTTGCAGGACCACTGGTACTCGCAGCCGCAATTTGCTTAGTTGGCTCATAGTGATCAGACGTGTAGTATTCAGTAAACTGACCAATTAATGTTCCAGTGGCTAGTCCAATGATAACGGCTCCAAAAATCCCCAAGCTAATAACGCCTAACTTAAATAGCAAAAATAAAAACGCAATAATTAACACTGATGCAACACCGGTTCCAACGAGTAAAGACTGAAGCAATTGCTTTTGATTGGCACCTTCTTTGGTTTTAACGAAGAAAATACCAATTAACGAAGCTAAAATACCACCACCGGCGACAATCATTGGCGCAACAACATAAGGCATAGCCGGTTGCGATAACGAAATCGCTAAGGATGCACCCAAGGAGGCGGTCGCTAGAATAGATCCGCAGTAAGACTCATAAAGATCCGCACCCATACCAGCAACGTCCCCAACATTATCGCCAACATTATCCGCAATAACAGCTGGGTTTCGAGGATCATCTTCTGGGATGCCGGCTTCCACTTTACCCACTAAATCCGCACCAACATCCGCGGCTTTAGTAAAAATACCCCCACCGACACGAGCAAATAAGGCCAAAACAGAGGCTCCCATACAATAGGTTAACAAGGTTGTTGTGATTTCCATTAAAATAGCATTTTGAACATTTTCAGCACCCAACAAGGCATTGCTGATGCCCCATAGGTTTTGATCATACGCCCAATTTAGTCCAAAAAACCAAATAGAAATATCCAATAATCCGAAACCAACAACGACTAAGCCCATCACGGCTCCGGCTCGAAAAGACAGGCGTAATCCGCTGGATAAGCTGGTTTGACAAGCGGCTGCGGTTCGAGCTGCGGCATTAGTTGCGGTTTTCATACCCAAAAAACCACAGAGCCCAGACCAAAGACCACCACTTAAAAATGCAAACGGAACAAATGGATTCTGAATGCCCTTGAGAGACAAGAAACCAAGCAATAGAAATAAAACAGCAAACACAATACCCACAACGCGATATTGCCGTGTTAAGTAAGCCATTGCGCCTTCTTTAACATAGCCGGCGATCTCTTGCATTCGACTGGTACCTTCAGAGGCTTGGTTAATTTTTTTGGTCAGGGCAAAGGCCGTTAACAGCGCAATTAAAGCGGATGATGGGGCCAGTAGCCAAATAGCGGGGATAAATTCCATAGTTATATACTCTCCTTTTCTAAATTTTAATTATTCGAATAGTGTAGCGTAAGTGATTTAAACTTGTCTAGCAATTTCGTGTAAGTCATGGGCGGATACCACACTGCTTATAGAGTAACCAGCGGCTTGAATGGTTTCTACGGCCCCTTCTTCACGGTTAATCACGGCTACAATATGCACCGGGGTCAATTGATTCTGTTTTAAGGTATCACAGGCTGTGAGGACAGCACCGCCGGTTGTAATCACATCTTCAATGACGACCACGCGATCATTGGCGGTATAAATGCCTTCAATACTACGCTGAGTCCCGTAGTCTTTATTTGATTTTCTAACAATGATAAATGGTTTTTTAGTGACTAAGCTAACAGCAGCGGCAATTGAAACAGCGCCTAGCTCCGGGGCGGCGATGCGGTCATAGGTTGATGCATCGGGAAGTAATGTCGCAATCCGCTCAGCAACAGAGGCTAAAATAATAGGATCGCTTGAGAAGCGATACTTATCAATATAAAAATGTGTACGCTTGCCCGAGCGTGTCTGAAACTCGCCCGTTAAATAAGCGGCGTCGTAAATGGCGGCTGCCAATTCGTGATGGGATTGCATGAATTATTAAGAAGCTTCGCTATTTTCAATATCTTCTGCTTTAGTTCCTTTCGGTGCCGCTACTTTAACGACAACTCGATTGCTTTCGTTGATGATACTCACGCCATCGGGCAATGAAATGTCGGTAATTTTTAATGCCTTTTCCAATCCCAAATGAGCAATGCTAACCGGTAGATTAGCCGGGATGTCTTTGGGTAAACAGGAAACGGTGACCTCATTAATAATAGTCAGCAATAATCCGCCCAGTTTAACCCCTCTGGGGTTGCCTTCAAATTTTAATGGGACAGTGATCGTTAATGACTTATTGGGATCAATGGCTAGGAAATCTACATGGGTTACTTTTCCTGTAATCGCATGCTTGACAACTTCGTGAATGAGAACTTGGTGCTCAGTGCCATCGACATCAAGTGTAATTAGCGTGTTTTTTCCGCTTTCGGAACACAGGACAGAGCGAATGAATGGTTCTGTAATACTGATGGGCGTAGGGGCTAGCTTATTGCCATACACAATGGCTGGAATTAAGCCGTCATTTCGAAGTGCACGCGCACTCTTTTTTCCGGTATCTCTTTTTTTGTGCTTTAGTAGTGTTGTCATGTTTTCCTCGCTTTCTTAATTCAAAAAATAACTATAGCTTGATAGTATACCAGATTTTTATGCCCATATTCAATGTGCAATGCGTTGAGTTTGTACGGGCCTTAGGGCAT
>JAQCBC010000122.1 GCA_027621615.1 bacterium | reverse complement strand
ATACAAAGCCATTAAGCCGTAACCCGTTTTTTGTGACACACTGCTCATAGTATGTTTATACTACCATAATCTGATCAAGATTACTATGTTTTGAGCAATACTTGACACATGACTTAATTTTGGATTACTACTTTAATCAAGAAATTATCATGTCAAATACAACAAAGAAACCAACAAAAAAAGCAAAAAAGCCATCAGCTCGTCATTTGGTAATTGTTGAATCACCCGCAAAAGCCAAAACGATCGAGAAGTTTTTAGGCCGAAGCTATGTGGTTCGAGCCTCTTACGGCCACGTGCGCGATCTCCCTAAAACACGCCTCGGTATTGATATTGAGGACAACTTTGTACCCAAATACATTGAATTAAAAGACAAAAAAACTATTCTAAAAGAGTTAAAAACTCTGGCCAAAGCAGCCCCAACAATTTACCTTGCCACAGACCCGGATCGTGAAGGTGAAGCCATCGCTTGGCATGTCCAGGAATCCCTCGATAGCATTGATGCCGATAAATTCAAACGCATTGTCTTTTCTGAAATTACTAAAACATCCGTACAGCGCTCCATTGAACATGCTCGAGATATTGACCGTGCTATGGTAGATGCCCAGCAGGCGCGGCGTATTTTAGATCGGCTCATTGGCTACAGCTTAAGCCCTATTTTAGGCAAAAAAATTCAACGTGGCCTGAGTGCCGGACGGGTTCAATCCGTATCCGTGAAGTTAATTTGTGAACGTGACGCCCAAATTGCCGCCTTCGTTCCGGAAGAATTTTGGATTATCACCAGCACCTTTGATTTGCCTGATGACCAGACCTTGCAATGCCAACTCATTGCCAAAGATGACCCCAAAAACAAACTCGAGATTCCCAACGAAACTACCGCACGGCGTGTTGAATCAGACCTAAACGCATCTAAATTTCACATTGATTCCATTACCATCAAACCCATTCATCGGCAACCCAAGCCCCCGTTCATTACCTCATCCTTGCAGCAAGAGGCCTCCCGCTGGTTTGGTTGGTCAGCCAAAAAAACCATGTCCGTGGCGCAACAATTGTATGAAGGCATCGACATTGGTAGCGAAACCGTCGGCTTGATCACTTATATGCGAACCGACTCTGTCCGGATTGCGGATGAAGCCTTGCATGCTGTCCGCAGCTACGTCACAACAACGTATGGGGACACGTATTTGAATCCGCGCGCATTTAAAACGAAGGGCAATGCCCAAGATGCACACGAAGCCATTCGCCCCTCTTACGTGACACACCCGCCCGATCGCATTGACACCTACTTATCAGCAGATCAAAAGAAACTCTATCGATTAATCTGGAATCGGTTTGTGGCTTCTCAAATGACGGCTTGTGAGTTGGAATCCACCCAAATTTTAGTCAAAACCGATACCAATTACTATTTAAAAGCCACCGGCAGTCGAATTGTTTTTGATGGATTTAAGAAAGTTTATGAAGAAAAAACCGAAGAGCCTACCGATTCCGACAACCAACAATTACCCAAGCTATCCGAACAACAAACCTTGGATTTAAATGTCGTTCTCGCCACTCAAAAATTTACTCAACCACCACCTCGGTATACCGAGGCCAGTTTAATCAAAACGTTGGAACAAGAAGGTATTGGGCGCCCCTCAACGTATGCCCCCACCATGAGCACCATTCAAGATCGGGGATACGTAGACAAAAATGGTCGTCAATTAATCTCGACGGAATTGGGGCAAATTGTTAATACCAAATTGGGCGAATTTTTTGATGACATTTTAAATGTCAAATTCACAGCCAATCTAGAAAATCAGCTGGATGACATTATGTCTGGGGGGCATGATTGGCATGCGGTTGTTCGGTCTTTTTATGATCCATTTTCCAAACAAATTAGCATCGCCGATGCCCAAATGGAAAAAGTAAATCGAGACAAACCCACCGACTTGGACTGCGAAAACTGCGGTAGCCCTATGGTTATTAAAACAGGCCGATATGGTGAATTTACGGCCTGCTCCAATTACCCCGAATGCAAAACCATTTTAAAGACCCCAAAAACCGTTATATCCACCGGCATTAATTGCCCCGAATGCACCAAAAACAATCTTGAAAACCCCATTGTGGAACGAAAAACACGCCGTGGGAAAATCTTTTTTGGTTGTTCCGGATACCCCAAATGCACATTCGCATTATGGGATCGACCCATTCAACACGCTTGCACGGAATGCGATAGTACAATTATACTTGAAAAAGTGAAAAAAGATACCAAAATGTGGCTGTGCATGCGTTGCAACACCGAACATGTTCTCGAAAATTAAACAGATTTTTCATACGCTAGTTATTCAAAATATTGAACTCAAAATTATTAGTGTTTTGATTACTATTTTGATCGTCATTTTATCCCAATGAGCCTGGGCTTTGTGCCCACGATGGGTAATTTGCACGCGGGACACTTGTCCCTAGTTGAACAAAGCGTCCGTGAAAACGAAAAAACCGTTGTCAGCATCTATGTCAATCCCCGTCAATTTGGACCGAACGAAGATTTTGATCAATACCCCAGAACCCTAGACGCAGACAAAGCACTGCTGAGCCAATACGATACCGTGACGGTATGGACACCCGGCACAACCGATATATACCCCTTAGGCCCATCGAACGCTTATGGCATTACTGTGCCCAAAGCAATTGCTCAGCATTGGTGCGGGAAAAGCCGCCCCCATTTTTTTGATGGTGTGTGCACGGTTGTGTTTCGCTTGTGCCAACAGGTCAACCCAACTCGGCTATATATGGGTGAAAAAGATTATCAACAATACGCTATCATTCACGCGTTGATGCAGGATTACCAATTACCCATTACGGTGGTTCCATGCCCCATTGTTCGCAACGCTGATGGGTTGGCGTATAGCTCTCGCAATCAGTACCTAAGTCCAGCGGAACGCGTGCATGCCACGCAATTGTATCGCGCTATTCAGGCGGCCCAAACTACTGTAACTGAAGGTGAAACAAATCCCGCGATGGTGATCAAAAAGTGCCAGACCTATTTGGGTAACCCCCTGAAGATTGACTATATTGGGATCGCTGACCCCCTATCCCTACAGCCCATTGACCGGGATATCCACTCGAACGACCGGTTGATGCTGGCTGCTTATCTTGGAAAAACCCGGCTGATTGATAACTACCAATTTTAGAAACCACTTCATCCGCAATAGATTCAATTATATACTTAGGCTTGTTTGTATAAGACCCGTGTGATATTCCTATGACGGGACTGTTGCGAAATTAAATGAATCAGCCAGCTTACAGCTGGCTGAGTA
>JAQCBC010000121.1 GCA_027621615.1 bacterium | reverse complement strand
CTGAGTTTAGAAAAAGAACGCGGGATTACTATTCAGTCCAAAACAGGCGCCTGTTTCTATAACGATCACCGAATTAATATTATTGATACCCCTGGGCACGCCGATTTTGGCGGCGAAGTTGAGCGCGTCTTAGCCATGACTGATGGCGTTTTATTTTTAGTGGATGCTGCAGAAGGCCCTATGCCACAATCCTATTTTGTATTAAAAAAAGCTGTCCAACACAATCTGCCCATTATTGTAGTCATGAATAAAATTGACAAGCCAGCCGCTCGTCCAGACTGGGTCCTTGACCAAGTCTTCGACTGTTTAGTGCAATTAAACGCACCCGATGAATTGCTTGATTTCACCACTGTCTATGCCTCCGCCAAAGAAGGGTTTGCCAGTGCTAACCCCACAGACCGAAGCGGAAACATGGACATAATTTTTGATACCATTATTGAAAAAATCCCCGAACCAAACGCCGATCTTGAGCACCCCTTTCAATTCCAAATTGCATCGTTTAGCTACTCAGCCTTCATGGGGCAATTGTGTATCGGCCGTATTCGATCCGGAAAAATTGCCGTAAATGACGAGATCATTGTTATGACCGGCGACACCCCCGGCGAAAAAACACGTGTTACCAAGCTATACCAATTTAAAGCCAACGAACAAGAAGAAATTACAACAGCCATTGCCGGAGACATTGTGGCAATTGCCGGCGTAAAAACTGCTCGAATTGGGGACGCCCTGTGTGACCCCAAAAACCCCATTGGGCTTCCAGGTATTCACATTGACCCCCCCACGTTAGCGATTACTTTTATGGCCAATAATTCGCCATTCTCAGGACAAGAAGGCGAATTTGTAACCCCCAACCATGTATACGATCGCTTGGATCGAGCCGCATTATGCGATGTGGCCCTGCACGTTGAGAAGCTTCCCGGTGAACGGGGCATTAACGTGTCCGGTCGCGGGGAGCTTCACTTGGGAATTTTGATTGAAAACATGCGTCGGGAAGGCTATGAATTTCAATGCTCTAAACCCAATGTGATTTTAAAAGAAGAGAACGGCCAAAAGCTGGAACCCTATGAAGTTTTAACCATTGATGTGTCCGAAGATCTTATGGGCAGTGTAATTGAACAGTTGGGTTACCGAAAAGGCAACATGCAAAGCATGGAACAAGAGCATGGCCAAGTCCGCTTGATTTATCACATTCCCAGCCGCGGTTTATTGGGCTATCAAGCTGAATTCATGATGGCAACCAAAGGAACTGGGGTTATCAATTATCGCTTTCATGAATACGGTCCCTATGTTGGGGAGTTGAGAACCCGTAAACAAGGCGTTTTGATTTCCAAAGAAACCTGTGAAACAGTCGCCTATGCCCTGTATCATCTGCAACCCCGTGGCACATTGTTTGTTGGCCCAGGGGTTCGGGTATACAAAGGTCAAATTATTGGCCAGCACGCCAAAGATGACGACTTAACCGTTAATGCGGCCAAAAGCAAAAAATTAACCAATATGCGATCAGCCGGTGCGGATGATAGCCTGGTGCTAACCCCACCCAAAGCGATGCAATTGGAAGATTATTTGTCTTTTATTGATGACACCGAATTGGTTGAGTTCACCCCCAAATCCATTCGAATTCGAAAAAAGAATTTGCAGCAAGTATAAGGAATGATCAAAACAATCACTCAAACACTTGTAAGCGTATTGGCTCTGTTTGGGGCTGGGCTTTCTGGGTATATTGTTTTAATTAAAGCCATGCAAACCGGCTGCAGCACAACTGCGTGCAATACTGTGCTTAGCAGTCCGTACGCCAGTATATTTGGAGTTTCCAACGCTAGCCTTGGTGTGGGTTTTTACTTAGTATTGTTGCTGTTGTCTATACGCCGAGACTGGTTCCTGGCCTTAATTGGGATTGTTACTGCAGCCCTAGCCTCCTTGGGATTGATACTTATACAGGCCTTTATTATCAAGGATTGGTGTTTCTTATGCATCACATCAGCCAGCACAATTACTCTATTGTTAATTTTAATTGCATGGCTGTATCAACAAAACCCTGAAAAGCCCCGTTGGGATATGGGGTATCTGCTAGTACTCAGCGCTGTGTTTTTAACCGGTCCGATTTTGCATTACGGTGTTAATTCTATTGTGACTCGTGATTCGGTTATCATTCACATCGATGGCAAAGGCTATACACAATCAGACATTGATGCTGAGCTGGGCCTTCGCATGATCAAGCTAAAAAATCAGCAAAATCAATTGCGAAAAAATTGGGCATACGAATACGCCATTGCGCGTGAAGCGGCGGCTAACCAGGTTGCGCCTGGGGTTCTGATGCAAATGGTTTTTCCCTCCCAGCCATCGGTTGCGTCTATTAACGCCTATCAAACCTATTTGGAAAACACGTATCAGATTGCCTTCACATTGCCAACAAGCAGCCAAATAGACTTGCCCCAAACGCCTCACACATTTGCTAAAAAAGGGCCCGACACTGCCGCCTTTCGCATTGTTAGCTTTTCGGATATCCAATGCCCATATTGCAAAACCAAACACCAAGAGCTCGACGCCCTTCAGGCCCGGTATCCCCAAGCGATTCAGATTGAATACCGGCACTTTCCACTGGATCACCACCCCGAAGCCAAGCGGGCAGCCCGTGGTAGTTGGTGCGCCGGACAATCCGGCCAATTTTGGGCATTTTTAGATGCGGCTTTTGACCATGCCCAAAGCCTGAGCCCATCCAGTCTCATGACAATTTCCAAAGACCTAGACCTGGATACTCAAGCCTTTTTAGCGTGTTTAACTGGGCCCGATAGCCTCAATGCTGTTGAGCTGGATATCCAAGCAGGCATCCAATTGGGTGTTTCCCAAACCCCCAGTGTATTTGTGAATGGGCACTACACCAGTGACCGCATTACCGCCAAGTCCTTGGGGCTTTCCGAATAAGTCTACTTGATCACTCGATACCGATTTTGATACAATTGTACCCAAGAAATACACTGTATCAGGGATATTAAAGCCAGAGAGACAACGCAACCATGAGTAATTTTGAACAATTTGCCAATCAACCATATCAATACGGATTTACCACCGATATTGAAACGGATGCCTTTCCACCAGGCTTGAATGAGTCCGTCATTCGTGCTATTTCAGAAAAAAAACAAGAACCGGCCTTTATGCTGGAATACCGGCTAAAAGCCTTTCGGCATTGGCAAACCATGCGCGAGCCCACTTGGTCCGCTGTGGACTACCCGACCATTGATTTTCAAGCCATTTCGTATTACGCAGCCCCCAAGAAAAAAGAAGTCTTAAACAGCATGGATGACGTGGACCCC
>JAQCBC010000120.1 GCA_027621615.1 bacterium | reverse complement strand
ACGGTTCCACTGCCCGTTCAGCTAAAATCGACTCAATGGCCTGCTCCCCCACGTTTCGAATCCCCCCGAGTCCAAATTGTATGGCAGCCTGGGACCTTTGGGCAACCGTTGCACCCAACTGCGAGGTGTTAATATTGGGCAAGTGTATGGCAATGCCCAAGCGCCGAGCCTCATGGACATACAAGGCGGTTTTATCGCTATCGGATTGGACGCTGTTGAGCAACGCAATCATGTAGGGCACGGGATAATGGGCTTTTAAATACGCCGTTTGATACGACAACAAGGCATAGGCCACACTGTGCGATTTGTTAAAGCCATATTCGGAAAATTTATAACACAATTGAAAAATAGCCTCCGCTTTGTCTGCCGCAAAGCCCCCCGCCTCAGCCCCAGATAAAAACTGCGCTTGCAATTCATCCATAACCGATTTTTTCTTTTTACCCATAGCCCGACGCAACATGTCCGCTTGGCTCAGGGTAAACCCACCAATCACACTGGCAATTTGCATGACTTGTTCTTGGTATAAAATCATGCCATAGGTATCGGCCAAAATAGGGGCCAACTCCGGTACGCTGTACGTGGTTTCAGTCTCACCTTTTTTATTGGAAATAAACTCGCTTACCATGCCCGATCCCAACGGTCCCGGCCGGTACAACGCCAACAAGGCTACCACATCTTCAAACGTACTGGGTGCCAAATCCACAATTAATTGACGCATGCCTTGGCTTTCCAATTGAAAAATACCCGTGGTATGCCCCGATGCCAAGAGCGCATACGTATTCGCGTCTGTCAGTGGCACCGTCGCTATGTCAAACGCAGTCCCCGATGCCCGAATAAGATCCACTGTTTCTTGGATAACCGTTAGGTTTCTCAACCCCAAAATATCCATTTTTAACAACCCAATGGTTTCCAAATCTCCCATCGAATATTGGGTGGCAATTTGATCATCATTGCGCATCAACGGCACCGTTTCGGACAACGGGTCTCTCGAAATGACCACCCCCGCCGCATGGGTTGAGGTATGCCGAGGTATCCCCTCCAAGGGCTTGGCTTGCTCCAACAAATCCGCCAATTCTGGCTTTTCCCGACACAAGGCCTGCAAATCCGTTACCTGCTCCAGCGCCTCCGCAATGGATACATAATGTCCCGGCTGTGAGGGAATCAACTTGGCCAATCGATCCACATCCGCCAACGGAATATTGAGCACACGCCCCACATCCCGAACCACCCCCCGAGGGGCCATGGTTCCAAACGTCGCAATCTGGGCCACGTGAGCGGATCCATAGCGTTCCACCAAATACGCCACCACTTCGTGCCGGCGCTTGATACAAAAGTCCAGGTCGATATCGGGCATGGATATCCGATCGGGGTTCAAAAACCGCTCAAATAGTAAATTGTACGGCAACGGATCCACTTGAGTAATGTCCAAGGCATACGCAACAATCGAGCCGGCTGCCGACCCCCGACCCGGCCCAACCGGAATTGATTGCGCATAACAATACACTAAAAAATCGTAAATAATTAAGAAATAAAACGAAAACCCCATGCGTTGAATAACCTGAAGCTCATGCGCCACCCGATCTTCAATTTCTTGGGTTACGGTATCGTATTTTTTTCGAATCCCCGCCCACACCAACTGGGCCAAGTAGTCTTCTTTTGACAACCCATCGGGGCATTCAAATACTGGCAACAAGACTTGGTCGGTTTCAATGCTGATCTGAATCCGATTGGCAATCGTTGCCGTTGCAGCGAGCGCATCGGGGTAATCGGGGAACAAGGCATCCATGGCCTCAACCGATTTGAAATCATGCGCCTCACTGCGCAACGCAAGCCGCGTATTGGCTTCCAACGTCTTGCCCTGCTGAATGCAATTCACAATCGTTCGCAACCGCGCATCCGATGGCTGTGCATAATACACATCGTTGGTCACCACCAACGGAATATCCAAGGTTTTCCCCAACTGAGCCGTTGCCTGAATAATGCTTTCTTCCTGAGACTCTCCCAATCGCTGAATCCCCAAATAAAACCGGTCGCCCAGCAACGCTTTGAACCGTGTCGCCATAGCATGAGCCGCGTCGTCCTGATGCTGCTTGATGCAATTGGCCACCGGACCGTGATACCCATGGGCAATCACAATCAAGTCCTCATGGCATTGTTCCAGCAGGTCCCAATCCATGCGCGGGGTATAGTAAAATCCCTCAGTATTCGCTGCCGATACCAATCGCACCACATGTTGGTATCCCCGATCCGACATTGCCAACACAATCACCCGATCCCGTGCCCGAACTTTTTTAGACATTGTTTCGGTAAAGGCCAATTCACACCCCATAATGGGGGTAATCCCAGCGGCTTTAGCCGCCATGTAAAAGCCAATGGCCCCATGCATAACCCCATTATCCGTTAGGGCTACAGCGGACATCCCTGCGGCTTTGGCTCGCTCCACCAAATCAGCGGGTGAAAGCAAGCCGTCCAGTAATGAGTAGTAACTATGACAATGTAAGTGTGCCGAAAAAATGGCTATTTTGTCTTATTGTAATACTCAGCAATAAAACGCTTATCTAAGACAAATGGAATGTCTTCATACGTGGGTTTGGTGGCCACGGTTCCCACAGGCTTTTCACTGTCCGTTACGGTTAGGTAATCGGGCAACTCCAATCGTGGGGATTGGCGGGTTTGTTGCACAATGGCATTGGCATAATAGGCCTCTACCAATTGCACTGTTGAGCTTACACGAACAACGTACGATGGAATCGTGACCCGTTGCCCATTAACCAATACTTTTTTGTGAACAATCATTTGACGCGCCGCTAAAATACTCGGAGCAAATCCCAATCGAAACACAATGTTGTCCAAGCGACTTTCGAGCAGTGTAAAAAAATCTTCTACCCAGTTTAATCCGATTCCTTTTTTGGATCGCTTAACAAACAGCTTAATTTGTCCTTCTCTCATCATATAGTGAAAGCGAAGCTTTTGTTTTTCAGCCAATCGCTTGCCAAACTCAGAGGTTGACTGGCGACTTTTAGGCCCGTGATGCCCCGGTGGATACTTGCGCTTGGCCAACGCACCAGGACGCCCCATGCCGGGAAGCTCAATGCCCAACCGACGTTGCACTTTAAATTTTCGTTTTTTGTTGCCTGAATTTGCCAAAATACACTCCTTATAACTCTTGATTAAATAATCCCAAATCGTCTTGGGCTTTTGTCCGTTTCGATTCAATGAGCAGTTGGTAGCAGCCTAGAAAGAACCAATTGCATTGCATTATTGGCTTCATTATGGCATCTTTTAATCAATTTTTCAAGTTACGACCAATGCGGC
>JAQCBC010000119.1 GCA_027621615.1 bacterium | reverse complement strand
ATTTGCGTTTAAACAGCTGCTTGATTGAATTCAAAATAAATTGAATATCCGTGACCGTTTCCAAACGCTGCGATACTCGCTGCGTTCGCGTTAAAATCAATGCAATTTGAATTAAGCAATACAGACCCACCAATAAAACTAAAACAACTAAGGCATCGATGGTTATGTCCATCCATACAACTGGTTTGCAGTATTTCATCATGGTTATTTTTGCCGTTGTTGTTTCAAGGCATCAACTTGAGCCTTCAATGATGAGATACCCGTTTCAACAGCATCTTTTGTTTTGGTTAACAATTTTTTAATTTCATCTTGGCTCAATGTATCCGGGGAACCATTTAACCCTTCATTGAGTTTTGTTTGCAAGGCCTCTCGCGTTTTAGACCCTGCACTGGGTGCGTACAACAAGCCAACAGCAGCACCGATTAAACCACCGATAATAAATCCCTCAAAAAAACAACGTTGTTTACTCATAACTGATTACCATCCTTTTATACTTTTAGTTTTATGTTTTTATTCTATTGTTATAGTTTCGCATAAATTCGAAGCTGAGCGCAAGCCGATCGCGAATTTTTTCGTCGTTCCGCGTACGTTGGCTTAATCACTTTTTTTTGCACCGGAGATAAACAGTTTGGCAGGACGCGTTTTAGCGTTTTACTTTCGCCCGAATGAAAGCATATAACTGCCAATATGGCCCCACTGGGCATATAGCTTGGAATGCTGTACAAAAAATCGTGCATAGCGCCCAATTCATCATTCACCGCCATGCGAACAGCCTGAAACACGCGTTGAACCATTGCAATATACTGTCGGCGCAAATTGTTAAAATAAAATGACTGCTTTACGACGCTCACTAAATCATGCGTCGTTTCAAATGGCCGAGTTGCTCGAAAGGCATCAATTTTTTGAATTAGCTTGGGGGCATCCAAGTCTGCATTTTGCCTAAACATATCCGAAAGCGCCTCAACTGTTGCCGTATTTAACAGCACCGAAGCCGGCTGGCCATACGTTGGGTCCATGCGCATATCCAACGCAGCATCCGGGTGCTGAAAACTAAATCCTCGCGTCTGGTGATCCAGCTGATACGAGGACACGCCTAGGTCAATCAATACTTTGTGTACGGGCTGATCGTTTGTTAGCACTGTACTCACATCCCGAAAATTGCACTGATGCAAGGATACTCGAATATCCGATTCAAACAGGGATTTGCAATAGGCAATGGCTGCCGGGTCTTGGTCTAAGCCAATATAGCGTCCATGGGGACCTAGGTGCTGAATCAAGGCTTGCGCATGCCCCCCAAACCCCAACGTGCCATCAACAATACAGTCATTGGGCTGAATATCTAAAGCCGTCACAACGGCATCCAGTAATACGGGTGTATGGGGTGAGTGCATGCTAAGTCACCACTTGAGCCGTCATACACCACGTTTTTCGACCCGTCTCTTCGCTAAATTGATGCCAGTGTGATGCATATTGAGTCTCCCAAAACGGATCATGATCCACTTGGGACAACCAGGACACAGCCTGAATGGTCTCGTCCATAGCAGCACGCAGCTCCCCCACATCGGTTGAAATATGAATGCAAGCCGTATCGGACAAATACGGCCGAATATCATCCAAAAAGCGTTCATGAATCACGCGCCGTTTATGGTGCCGTTTTTTTAGCCATGGGTCTGGGTGAAACACGCACAATGTTTGGATTTGCTTGAGTCTGAGCAATTGGGTAATCACTTGGCGCCCCTCACCATAGAGCACACTGGCATTGCTTAAACCCAGTTTATGCAGTCGTTGATTCAACAGGGTTACCAAGGGCTTTCGAATCTCAATGCCGAGACTGTATTGCTCAGGATTGTTTTTAGCATAGTGTCGCAAAAACACCCCACGCCCACACCCAATTTCAACCATGATTTGGTCCGGCAAGTGAGCCAGTTGATCCGCATAGTCTTCGGGGTTTAACTCAAAATGAAAATTAAATGGATTGGTATGAGTTCGAACACGCATTAGGGCCACCGAGTATAATAAATAGGCGGGTTTTTAGAGTTGCAGCATTCACTAACGGTATACACACCCTGACTATCCAACGCGAGGGATTCACCTTGGGGTTCAATGGCATAGTCAAAACTGTCAGGGGGGTCATTCAGCAGGGCCTCTCGATTTGGCCACACCAACACCCGAGTGGAAGACCGCAAAACAATCCGATCCCCTTGGGCATCCCCAGCAACAATACGATCCGTTCCGGTATGCACGTGATAGGCTACCGTGCCCAACGCTGTTGCTACACGTGTATCGTTTGAAATATTTGAAAAATTTAGAGGCAGCTGATAAACACGGGGCACAGAATCGCGCTTGCTAATTACAATTAAATCACCATTGTGAACGAATAGCGCTTCCGCATCGCGTCGACCATCCGGATATTTAAACGTCAGGGTGTCCACAGCTGTAACTGCCAGCTGACGGGGTGTTTTTGGGGTTATTTTTGGTTCTTTAAATCGGTAAACCTGTTTGGTCTTTCGAATTGAAAAGTTGTCGCCAATATCCCCAATATAAATATGGCCAGTTGCACGGTCCAAGGCGATGTCTTCCCAATCAACAGCCCGAATCGTTGGAAATGACAATTCAACGACCAGATCCCCGTTAGATTGAATACCAAATAAGCGTGCCGAATCCCCACTGTCATTATGCATCCATAATAATCCTGGATTTTGCACACTCGCAATCAGTCCCGATGCTTCATTAATAACCGATGGCAGCCGTCCCAACACCTGAGTGTTTGATTTAGGGGGTTGAACGGGCAGGCATGCACTCTCTAAAACCACTAGATAGCTCGCACCAGCAACACAAAAAACAGCACCCAAAATAAGCAAGCTATTTCGAACTTTATTCATTATCTATATAAGTATATAATTAAATGGTAGCTGCTGAACAGTTGCATTTTTCAAACCCTAGTTTGCAAATTACGCTTTACATTTCTGCCTAATTCGTGTTAATCTACCACCCAACTTTATGATTAAGCGATACACAAGAAAAGAAATGGAATTTGTTTGGTCAGACCAGTCCAAATTTGAGAATTGGTTGGCTGTTGAAATTGCAGCTTGTGATGCGCATGTTGAGTTGGGAAACATTCAAAAAGAGGCTGTGGATGTCATCAAAGCCAAGGCTGCGTTTGATGTGGAACGCATCAAAGAGATCGAATCGGAAATTCATCATGATGTAATTGCCTTTTTGACCAATTTAGCTGAAAACATTGGTCCTGAATCCCGATTTGTACACATGGGTCTCACCAGTACAGATGTTGTTGACACCGCCTTTTGTTTGCAAATT
>JAQCBC010000118.1 GCA_027621615.1 bacterium | reverse complement strand
GGATTGGGCGTGAAACTAACGGAATTAACTTCCGAACAAGCTGATTACCTCAATGTGCCACAAGCGGGGCCATACAAGCCCGATCATTACCGGTATTAATGCCTGAGTCTGTGCCGTCAACCCTGGGGGGTAGCCGCTTTTTGGATGCCCTGCATGGGACCAATCAGACCGGGCGCCCACCCATTTGGATGATGCGCCAGGCCGGCCGGTATTTGCCGGAGTACCGGGCCATTCGGGATGAGGCCGAGCGCAAGCACAACGGGTTTTTGACGATGATTCAGACCCCTGAGTTGGCCACGGAAGTAACCCTGCAACCCTTGCGTCGTTTTGGGATGGATGCGGCCATTTTGTTTTCAGATATTTTGGTTACAGCGTCAGCCTTGGGCTGTCCGGTTCGCTTTGTTGAAAAACAAGGCCCCGTGTTTGATACACCGATTCGGTCCCCTGAAGCCTTGGCTGCGTTGCGACCGGCATCCGAGGCTGTTGCGGATTTGGATTATGTGATGGCGGCTATTCGCATGCTTAAAGGGGTGCTCACGGTACCGCTCATTGGGTTTGCCGGCGCACCGTTTACCGTCGCCAGTTACATGATTGAGGGGCAAAGTTCGTCAACCCTGAGTCGAATCAAGCGCATGCAGTACGAGCAACCGGCTGTATTGCACGGATTATTATCTCAGTTAACCGAGGTGACGATTGCGTACTTAAAGCAACAAGTGGATGCCGGCGTGGATGCCCTGCAACTGTTTGATACGTGGACCAACCATCTGTCCGTATACGATGCCCAGCAGCTATGTTTCCCCTACATTCAAACGATTATTACAGCCATGAAGGCGTATACGTCGATTCCGATCATTGTATTTTGTAAAAACACCGGCGTTTTATGGCCCGATGTGCTGGCTACAGGCCCAACAGCCATTAGTCTAGACTGGGGCTGTGATGCGGCAACCATGCGGGCCTGCATACCCGATACCATTGCCGTGCAGGGCAACATCGATCCCTTTTTGCTATATGCCAACCCGCCAGTCATTGAGAAACGTGTTAAAACATTACTGAATGACTTGGGAGATTTACCCAATTACATTGTTAATTTAGGCCATGGCATCATGCCCGACATTCCCGTTTCGCATGTGCAAACGGTGGTGGATACCGTTAAGGCTTGGGGTTCTTAGTCGAGTGTGGTATGCTTATGCATAGATTTTTGGATGCGCGTGTGGTGAAATTGGTAGACACGCTAGACTTAGGATCTAGTGCTTCGGCATGGGGGTTCAAGTCCCTCCACGCGCACCAACGATGAGTGCCAATCATCCCGTCTATACGCAACTGCTTGCCCGTCAATCCCAACTCGGACACAGTGTGTGTTTGGGTTTGGATCCTGTGTTGAGTCAGCTTCCGGCGGCCTATCCCCAGACAATGGCGGGCGTCACACGATTTTTAGAGCGACTCATTGACGATAGTTTGCCCCATGTGGTGGCGTATAAGCCCAATATCGCTTTTTTTGAGGCCTTGGGTCTAGATGGGCTTCGCGTGTTGGAAGCCGTGGTTAAACGGATTGATCAGCAGGTTCCGGTTATTTTAGATGCTAAGCGGGGGGATATCGGGACAACGGCGACGCAACAGGCCCGGTATTTGATTGATTATTTTGGGGCCGATGCGACAACATTGCATCCGTATATGGGGCACGACAGTATTGAGCCGTTTTTGGCGTATCGGGACCAGTATCATTTTGTGTTGGTGTTAACGTCCAATCCAGGAGCTCAGGATATTGAGCAGCAGGTATTGGCCAATGGCCAACGGGTGTATGAGCATGTATTGGATCTGTGCAGTCAGTGGCACTCGGTGTATGGCAATGTGGGGTGTGTGGTGGGGGCGACTCAACCCGGTGTAGCGGCATTGCGTCAACGCGATCCACAGTTGGTGTATTTGATGCCTGGGGTGGGCGCTCAGGGTGGGGGCTATGCCCAGACGCAGCAGTCGGGAAAAAACGCCGATGGCTTGGTTGTCATTCCAGTGTCTCGGGCGCTAATGAGGGGTTCAGGGGATCAATCGTTTGAATCGCGT
Organism: bacterium; assembly: GCA_027621615.1. Lineage (GTDB taxonomy): Bacteria > Margulisbacteria > Marinamargulisbacteria > UBA6595 > UBA6595 > UBA6595. Next base: position 1,262 of record JAQCBC010000118.1, on the reverse strand, counting down.
CTGACGCATGTGTTGAGCCAATAAATGGATTGGTTGGATTGACAATACCTGCTTTTTTGGGCTATTATTCGAATTAAATGTTTAATCAATCGAGGAGGCTGAATGGCTGGGCATAATAAGTGGTCAAAAATTAAGCATAAGAAAGCCAAAACAGATGCTCAAAAAGGCAAAGTTTTCTCAAAAATGGGGCGTGAAATTACCGTAGCCGTTCGTATGGGTGGTGGCGGTGATGAGGCGACTAATTTCCGGTTGCGTTTGGCGGTTCAATTGGCCAAAGCGGCGAATGTTCCCAATGATATAATCAAGCGTGCCATCCAGCGGGGCTTGGGGGCTGATGATGGGGAGCAGTTGCAAGAAAAATTATTCGAAGCGTATGCTCCGCATGGTGTTGCCTTGATGATCGAGACGTTGTCGGACAACAACAACCGGACGGTCGCCAATCTAAAAACGATTCTAAGTAAAAATGGGGGCAGTTTAGCGACCAAAGGATCGGTGGCTTACCAGTTCAAGCGGGTGGGGGTGATTGAGGTTGCCTCCACAGACTATGATGCGGTGTTAGCGAGTGCGTTGGCGAGTGATGCGGATGATGTTGAGGCCATCGACGGCGGCGGGCATGGAGTTCGATGTCAGCCGGACCAACTGGCCACGGTTCAAGCGGCCTTGGACGCAGACGGGTTAGAGTGCCAGTCGGCTCAATTGGTGTATGAAGCGGATACAACGGTTGTTTTGGATGTTGACCAAGCGGGTACTATTATTAAACTATTGGACCAATTGGATGATGATGATGATGTGCAACGCGTGCATGGCAATTATGTAATTCCGGATTCAGTTTTGGAGCAGTTGGACGTATGATGAAACGGGTGCTCCTTCTGGTTTGCTTGTGGCTGTGCCTGGGATTGGCTGGGCATGCAGACTTAAATGAAAAGGGTGCTCAAATTAACAGTGTACCAATTCCAAAAGGTGGTGACACGGCGTTGGTAGGGAACGATGGTCTAATTGTGATTGAAATAGGAGCCACGGGTTCAGATGAATTAGTGAACGGCGTTACAGTGAACATAGAAAATGCAAATTTTGTGGCTTCAGCTAGTGTTACGTTGAGCAATGGCGCCATATTTAGTAGTACTAGTTTCAGCAACGATGTTCCATTTAATATAATGACAGTTGGTGAGACATCAAACATTGCGTCTGGAGATGTAGTCAGTTTTCAATTTAATCTAAAGCTTAAAGATGATGCTGAGTTGGGGGAGGTAGTTACATTAAAT
>JAQCBC010000117.1 GCA_027621615.1 bacterium | reverse complement strand
AGTGGCAACAGTGTTAAGTTCTTGCCGGTTTCAGACTCTGGTTCAGAGCAAACTATTCAATTTTCAGTGCCAAAAAACTCCCGTGAAACCTATACCCTTGGTGTGAATGTCGGTCAGGATCCAGGCGCTGTGGAAAACTATACACTGAGTTTAGACTCGATTCAATCGGGTATTGATGTATTTAAATCGGAGGATATTGGCAAAACAACCCGTTTTTCAGTTGCTACGTACGATCTGAAGGCGTCCTTTGATTCGTTTGACGGCAACGTTGCGACGGTCACCGTCACCAACAACACGGCAGCCACGGTTACGTTAAATCTGGTGTCGTTATCGGCATTTGAAGATAGCCTAGGGGGAACTGTGGTGGCCTTGCGTGTACCACCGTCAAAGGACGTTGGCATAGTGAGTGGCAACACTAAAACAATCAGGCTGTCTGTGGAGGAGGTACGCAACGCTGAAACAATGGATATTGTGTTTTTGCCAGATATAGAGGCAACGGTATCGGGCAATGCGGTTCGACTATCCTGGTATCGCGCCGAAGATAACGTCACGAGTCCGTTTCAGACGCATACGCGGGGTATCCGTCGATCATTTTCAGCCAATACGTCGGTGGATCCATCCATGGTTTATATTGATCGTATTGAAGTTAAAAAGGACAACGATGTAATTGGTGAACTTTTAAATGGTGATGCGGTGACTCCCAATAGTGAGTTTGTTATTCATATGCTCAATCCCAGTATGTGGGAATTTGTTCAACTAGAATCCGTTTCGGCGCCTCATTCCGGTTCAGATCAGGATTACGATGCAGACACGGGCCAGCTAGCAACTCGGACATTTAAAGGGTCGGGGTCCTTTTCATTGCGGGTGACGCCCACTGATGGGTCTCCGTTTAGTATCCCAATTCGATTTTTAATGTCTCGATCCCTTGCTGTTTCAGATCCGTTATTGTATCCCAATCCGTATAATACTGCGGTGGGAAGCCCCTTGACGATGTCGATTAACACCACAACGCCATCGGATGTTGACATTACCCTGTATGACATGCGAGGGCGGGCCGTAGTCGCTCACAATCAATCGGTGCCGTTGGGTTACACCAACGTGACTATTCCCGGCACGGGGCAGTTGGCTTCGGGAATGTACATTGCCTATGTGGTGATTAAATCCGGTGGGGATTCTGTGAAAAAAGTCGTTCGGTTGGCGGTGTACTGATAATGCGATCCATACTGTGGGTGCTAATTGTGAGTGTGGGTGTCTGGTGCAGTGCACCGATACCCAATTTTCAGTTGGATATGGTATCCACCCGGTTTGCGGCTATTGGGGGTGAAAACGCAGCGATTCAGGGAGATACCGGTGGTATTTTTATCAACCCATCAACAATCGCCTACAATCAAACTCCGCAGTTGTTTTTCAGTTCTCGGCAATTGTACAATGCCTTTGACTATTTATCGGTTGCGTATAGTCGGCCGTATCGATCATGGAATTGGGGGGTGTCGGCGGGTTCTGTTATTTTGGATGATATTGTTCGAACGCGTGTGTTGGACAACCGGATTCGGCCCCAGTCGTCGTTTTCAAGTGGGTATTATGTGGTCCAGGGTACGGTGGCCCGAACAACAGTGCGCTCACTGTGGGGGATGCGATCAATCAGTTGGGGGGTTAACACAAAGTTGTATCAGCAATTTGTGGATTCAGATTCTCGGTCTGGGTATGGGGTTGATATCGGCGTTCAGGCGACTACGGGCATTCAGACGCGGGGTTTGGAGCAATTGGATGTGGGGGTATCGCTTATTAATGTGACGAGTCAGTTATCACCATGGAATGTGACGGATTCCCAGGGTAATGCTGTATCGGGAAGTACAGCGTTTAAGCAGGATACGTTATTTGGGCTTCGGGGGTATCATATGAACCGTCGGTTGCAATCGTACTTGCATCAAGTATCGGGTGGTTTGGGGGTTGGGGCTGAGTATTATACGAATGATTTAGTGGTGTTTCGGGCGGGTAAAAACACGGCACTGGATACCAATCAAATTGGGTTTGGTTTGATCATGGATAACTTGTTAAATTGGGGAAAAACGGTGTACACGATGCGGTTTGACTATACGTATGGGATGCATGCCAATTCGGGGTTTAATGACCATGCATTTAGCATTAGTATTAGGGGGGATTCTAAGCGCCGACGGCCAACGATTGTATCGCCTAAGTCGGGTGAAATAACGGCTCAAAAGCAGTTGGTGTTGGCTGGGTACAGTTTACCCAACTCGGATATTTTGGTGTACAACCATGGAGCATTGACCTCAAGCACACGCAGTACTGCCCGTGGGGATTGGTCGTTGGATCAATTGCCGTTGCGTGAGGGCGACAATAGTTTTCAGGTCAAAGCGTATACGCAGTTGGGGCAGTATTCTGAGTTGTCGGATCCGGTGGTGGTTGTGGCGGATTTTACGCCACCTGAAATACAGCCCTCGATGCGCATTGCCAACAACCAATTGGATATTATTGTTCGATCCAATGAGCCGTTATCCTGGATTGATGCGGAGTTGATGGGTAATCCGGTTATTTTTCAGCGGGTGAATGATCGGTATTGGGAAGCCGGCGTTTCATGGGATTCGGCTGGGTCTAGTCGAGATGGTATGGAGTTGGTTCCGGATGTGGCGAAAGTGTTGACGGTATCGGCGATGGATGAATTGGGCAATGCCACAGTTCCTATGACAATGCCGTTATTTTTTCAATTATCGTATCCTAAGCACAACCAAGTGGTTTATCAGCGATTTGTGAATTTAGTGGGGCAGTCATCGTCGTTTGTGAAGCGGTTGGTTGTAAACAACGAAGTTATTCCGGTGGACAATCGGCATCAATTTGAATTTCCATTGTTGTTGCAGCCGGGTCAAAACAAGGTGGTGTTCCGTGTTGAGTTGCACAATGGGCAGATTCAGCAATATTATATGATTATTAATAGCATGAAAACGTTTTCAGACCTGTTTGATGATTTGCCAGAAAAAGCCGACATTGAAGCCTTAGCCAGTATTGGCGTTTTAACTGGTGATAAAGGCCGGTTTAATCCAGAGCAAACAATTAGCCGCCGCGATTTTGTTCGGCTATTGGTTAAGCTCAACCAGTTGCCATTATCGAATTCGTTGACGTACCAATTTCAAGATGTAGACCCCCAATCTCGGGATGCTCGAGTTATTCAATCGGTGATTCAGCGAGGCTGGATGCAAGGGACCAGCGCAAATACCTTCAGTTTGAATGGGCTCATTACCGAAGAACAGGCTTGGGTCGTCTTTCAACGTGCGGATATGGTTGAAGGGGATCCGACGGTGCCGTTGTCACG
>JAQCBC010000116.1 GCA_027621615.1 bacterium | reverse complement strand
TCAGGCTGTTCGCGTTTGATTTCATTAATAATATTGACGAACAATTGCACGTGCAAATCTTCATCCCGATTAATGAATTGGATCATTTCTTTGGAGCCCGGCATTTTTTTGTGCCGACCAAAATTGTAAAAGACCAAAAATGCGCTAAAAAAGAAAATGCCTTCAAAAATCAAATTGGTTGTACACGCTTCTAAAAATAATTTGGCATCTTCGGTATTTTGAGTGTCAAAATTAGGGCGTTTGATTTTAAACATCGATTCCCAAACGCGTTTGTTTTTGTAGTACAACGATTTGTCTCGGCGATATAAACCATACACATCTTCTGGATTGAGGCCAACCGCCTCGATCATGACGGAGTAGCTATCGACATGCAAACACTCTTCATAAATTTGGCGGGCTATTGCAAGCGATACTTCCGGACTCGTAATGCTGGGCTTGATAATTTCACTGAGTGAGTGAACCAATAAGCCATCCAAGTTAGAGGCAAAGGCTAAGGCACGCAAAAACGTGTCTTTTTCTTGATCGGTTAGGGCCCCACTTTCCCATTGTTCTTTATCTTTTTGAAAGGGAACTTCTTCTGCAACCCAGTTGTTGCGTTGCATATTTTTAAAAATTTCACGCGCCCACGGGTGCTTGAGCGGCGACACCTGCATGAGGCCATCATCATACCCATTGATGACACGGCGTTTATTAATAATTTCAGCATTGCTCAAACTTTCGTTATTAAACTCGGCTTGAAACAAGGATCGGCGTGATGCTGTTTGATTATCGGTTTGATTTTGAGTTGTCATATATATTCTCCTTTATTGACAGGCTTCGCAGTTGGGGTCTGTAATTGAACAGGCGACCGCTGTTTCAACCCCAGCTTTTTCTACTTGTGATGCCGCTAATGTTCGTAAATAATAGGTTGTTTTTAAACCCATTTTCCAAGCTGTTTGATAAATATCCCCTAAAACTCGACCACTGGTTGTTCGTGTAAAGACATTGGTTGATGCCGACTGATCAATCCACTTGGCTCGGCGAGCCGCTGCTTCTAGAATAAAGCGGGCATCGACTTCAAATACTTCCTTAAAGACTGTTTTGATTTCATTGGGAATGTCATCAATCGCTTGAATGGACCCGTTATGCAATTTTAATTTATTGAGCAAGCCCGTGTTCCATAGACCCAACGCTTGTAAGCGATCAATTAAGTATTGATTGATGATTACAAAACTGCCGGACAAGTTTTCTTTCATATACATGTTTTTGTAGGCAGGCTCTGTACATGGATACACGCCACTAATATTGGCAATGGTTGCCGTGGGGGCAATCGCCATCACATTGCTGTTTCGCATGCCATACTGTTTAACGTGGTCTCGAACCTCTGTCCAGTCCAAATGGGAGGACTGATCCAACACGAGGGATTCACCACGCTCTTTTTCCAATAGCGGCAAGGTGTCTTGTGGAAATAAATTTCGATCCCATTTACTTCCTGCATAAGAGCTGTAGCTGCCACGTTCTTTGGCTAACAGCGAGCTGGATAAAATGGCATAGTAGGCAATGCTTTCCATGGATTGATCCGCAAAGTCAACCGCAGCTTGAGAATCAAATGCAATATTGAGCTGATACAAGGCATCTTGATATCCCATCATCCCTAAACCGATGGCCCGGTGTCGCAAATTGGCAGTTTTGGCTTCTTCGGTGGGGTAGTAGTTGTTGTCAATGACATTATCCAGCATACGAATGCCGGTTTGAATGACACGGCGTAGTTTCGTGTGGTTCAGCTCACCGGTTTCAGTAATAAACTTGGCTAAATTTAAACACCGCGGTTTCTTCCGTGGACGTATTGAGTGTAATTTCGGTACACAAGTTGGATGAATGAACCACCCCTACATGATCTTGAGGGCTTCGGACATTAATCGGGTCTTTAAAGGTAATCCAAGGATGGCCAGTTTCATAAAGCATTGTGATAATTTTTCGCCACAAATCAACCGCCCCAATTTGGCGAGCACTCGGCAAATTTTGGCTTTCATACTCAATGTAGCGTTGCTCAAAGGCTTGCCCATATAGATCATGCAAATCCGGAACATCTGATGGACAAAAGAAGGTCCAGGGTTCGTTGTTTTGAACCCGTTTCATAAATAAGTCCGGAATCCAAGCGGCGGTATTAATGTCGTGGGCACGCCGACGCTCATCTCCGGTGTTTTTCTTAAGCTCTAAGAATTGCTCAAAATCGGCATGCCAAACTTCCATGTACGCACACATGGCGCCTTTTCGCTTCCCACCTTGGTTCACCGCCAAGGCAATGTCATTAAAAATTTTAATAAAGGGAATGACGCCCTGGCTTTCGCCATTGGTGCCTCGAATGTTGGATCCGGTGGCCCGAATATTGGACCAATCAGTCCCAATCCCGCCGGCCCATTTGCTCAACTGCGCGTTGTCTGAATAGACTTTGAAAATATGCGTCAAGGAATCATCGACTGTATTGAGATAACAGGAGCTCATTTGACTGTGCAATGTCCCACTGTTAAATAGTGTCGGCGTTGATGAGACCAGATCCATGTTGGACAATACCGTATAAAATTCAATGGCTCGAGCCTCTCGATCGGTTTCTTGCAAGGACAAGCCCATGGCCACCCGCATCCAGAACCACTGGGGAAGCTCATAAATGGTCTTACTTTTTGTTCGATCTCGTAATAAATAGCGGTCGCTTAAAATTTGAATACCCAAGTACTGAAACAATTTGTCATTATCAGCTTGAATTGCGGCACCTAACGTGTCTAGGTTGAAGTCAGCCAATCGTGGATCTAGCATGGTTTCTTGGATGCCTTGTTGAACATAACGAGCAAAGTTTTTTTGGTAAAGCTGAGCTAAATTGGGCGTGTTAAACCCATCGCCTAAACATTGCTCATACAATCGATTCAACGCAATGCGAGCCGATAATGTATCGTAATCATAGTGTCGTTCAATGTTGTCGCGTGCGGCATTCAAAATCAAAATTTCAACTTCACGCGCCGGAATGCGTGGGTAGACATTGCGGTTCACAGTATCCAAGAGCAAATGCGTATCAATGTGATTTAAATTCATCCCAATTTGATTCAACAAGGCCTTCGTATCATGAGGGTTGTATATGGACGTAGTACCATCTGGATGCGTAACGGTTAGCTGTTTATCCGCAATGGCCTTTAAAATCTTTTCTTCACGGGCTCGTTTGTGCTGCTCACGATATAAAATAAAGTTTTTCGCAATAGTCGTGTAGCCATTGTCCATGAGTACCAATTCGACGGTATCTTGAACATCTTCTACATGGGCAATACCGGTACTGGTGTCAATGCGCTCTAAAACGGCGTCGGTTAATTCTGAAACA
>JAQCBC010000115.1 GCA_027621615.1 bacterium | reverse complement strand
CATCCAACGACACATCCTGAGTGCACATGTAGGCGGTTGCTTGATTGATGTAATCGAATAAAGCCGGCAGTTTTAGGGTGTTTGTACTGGTTGGGAGCCCTAGGGTGCTTAAAAAATAATTGAATGAGTCGCCAATACAGAGGGTGGCGGATGTAAAAATTAATGGCGGTGCCTTTTGAATAAATTGGGTTATAACAGGGGCACAATCAATCGGGGCGCTATGCCAAGTAGCCCCATGGCGTTTATGAAAACTCAGCCAATGGGCGTAATTGGGGCGATCTTCCAATAGTTTGGATAGTGTGTCCAGGGCATTGTCCAGGCGCGTTTGACCCTCGGTGTCGTGTACGGTCAGTTCACTAAGTTCCTGGCGCAGCGCATGGAGTTGCGGGAGTATTTCGTTATCGGCCAACCAGGCATGGGATATCGAAAAGTCGGTGCTTCGATCATAGGGTTTGGGAATAGCGGCCATGATCCGGTCGTCAATATCATAAATAATAGGCGCAAGCACCGTGTAATGTGCCAACGGGCGGAAGATTAAGCTAGCTTCAAAACACGACTGAATCACGCTGTCTAAATCGTGCGCCTCGTCAAAAACAATGCCCGCTGATTTGGGTAGCAAGTGTGTTTTGGCTTGGTAATCGGAGAAAAGCAACGCATGATTGGTAATAACTAAGTCCGTATTTTTTGCGCATTTGCGTAATGTATGCACAAAACAATGGGGCACTGGATGGGGGGCTTTGGCTCGATAATGAACGGCGTCATAAAATGCTGAAAAAATAGCGTTGTGCAGCTCAGATAAATCCCCCGTTTGGGTATGCAGTATCCAATAAAACAAGCCAATAAATTCAATAGATTTTCCTGTTTGTGCGTGGCTTAAGTACCGGTGCAAGAGCGCATCAAATTCGGTGACATCAATGTAATTTTGCTTGCCCTTCATAATTAAATAAGAAAATGACGGTAAGGGAATGCTTCGGAGGGTTTCGAGCGTATTAACCAGTTGAGTTTGGAGCAGTTTTGTCTTGGTGGATAAAATAATTGGCGCTTGTTGGCGAACGGCGGTTAAAATCGCTGGAATTAAATAGGCCAGCGATTTTCCCGTTCCGGTTGGGGATTCAATAACGGTATGGGTGCCGGATTCAAAGGCTTCTTGGCATTCTTGAGCCATTTCCGCTTGAATGGTTCGATACGTGTAGTTGGGGAGCTGGCATAATGTGTCCGAAAATAATTCAGAAATCGTGTAGACCGGATTTGTATGGGAATCATTGGTTTTCTGGCCACAAAATCCATTGAGATAATGGGTGTAGGGGTGCAGTTCGGTATGATTGTGGTGACAATAGTACTCGTAAACCCAATCGTGTACGGCTTGGTAGTTGGAGCCATTGAGAAGGCTGAGCATGGTTTTGAGCAGAACTTTTGGGCAATGGGTTAGTTGTTCACAGCAATATCGAAACAAATACCACGTTGCGGTGGCGTCGTTGGTGGCTCGATGGCTGGCATCGACCGGAAAATTGAGAACCGTTGCAAGATTCGAGAGCTGATGACTAATTGTATGTGGCAATAGCATTTTGCATAAATCTTGCGTATCAATGCAGGGATTGTTGATTCGGGGTCGGTTGATTCGGTCTAGGCTTGTATTAATCAGGTCAATGTCAAACGCAACGTTGTGACCCACAATGCAATGGTCCCCAATTGCGGTATAAAGGGTATCGGCGATAGATTCAAAATCGGGGGCAGAGACAACCGTATGATTGTAAATTCCGGTGAGTTGTTCCACAAATGGGGGGATCGATAACGTGGGTTTTACCAAGCTGGTCGTGGTGCTGTGGATGTATTCAGATGACGCAATAAGAATTGAAAACTCAATCATTTCGTTTTTATTTTGCCCGTGACTGGTGCCCTCAGTATCAATGAATGCGTAGCGTGTTTCAGACATCGTAATGGTATTGTAACGCAGTCAATCCGACACTGACCAATTGATCGTTCATTTATTTTGATACAGACGTACGCTTGATTTGAGCGTTGAATTATTGGTATAGTTTGTCTTGTTGTATTTGTATTGGTTTAAAACGAATGAAGGAGTTCAGTATGGTTGAAGTTGAATTTTATAATGTAAAAAAGAGAAAAAAAGTCAAAATTAGTAATTACACAAAAGTAAAGTACCCACGAACAACCGACAACGGTGTTCAATATCGATACGCATTTCGATGCGAAGACGATGGTACAAAACTAACAAAGTTTTGTTCTGAAAAAGACTGGAACGCGTCAGCAGCACCTGAAACTAAAGCGTAAAGCACATAGCATTTCTTGCTTAAGCTTAGTTAAAAAAGGCCTCTAAATTTAGAGGCCTTTTTGTTTTTGTATATTATATTTTGTACATTATAGTTGTGTGGGGTTTGGAGCGTCGCCGTAGACGGCTTTGGGGTCAAATACTTTTTCGCTTTCTAAAAAAACAAGACTGGCGGTTTCGTTATCGGGATTCACGGCAATTTCGCGGTAAAAGCAGGATCGGTATCCCACATGACAACTGGCTGAACCGGCAACATCCACCTGTAGCCAGAGGCAATCTTGGTCATCATCAATACGAATAGACCGAACGGTTTGGATCAGCCCGCTGGTTTTTCCTTTGTGCCATAGTGTCTTTCGGCTTCTTGAATAATAAACGGCTTCCCCGGTTTTTAGTGTTTGTTGAAAGGCCTCGGCATTCATATACCCATGCATTAAAACTTCGCCGGATGTGGCATCGGTTGTAATAACCGGGATGAGCCCATGCGCATCAAATTTAGGAGCCAAATCATTGGCCTCTTCAACTTGCTCAATGCTTTTGCGTTCTTTAAATTCGTATCCCATTTGTTTCTCCATAAGTTTAATCTTAAGTATATTAGTATCCCCGGTTTATCGTTTCACTGTCAACTGTACAGTATTTAAACAAATTAGAGCCCGCATTGTTTATTTTTTAAACGATTGAAGACGCTAGGAACTACCTGTTGCCAGCGGTTTATACGAAGGAGAGCCACCGTATGTAATTGGCACACTTGATGCACTGTTTTGCAATCGTATAGCAACGCTATTGCAGATCAACGCGGTTGTCTCGCAATTCGTGTCGCATGATTTTGAATTCGTTGGTATACTAGTATTACTGTTGTCTTATTGGGTTTGATTCATGTTAATCATAGTTTTGTAAAAAAAGGAGAAATAATGTCGAAACGTACGTTTAAGCCATTGTCCAATCGGGTAATTGTTAAACCAAAAGAAGAAGAAAAAATCACTGCATCGGGTATCGTCTTGCCCGGGTCTTCCAATGAAAAACCAACATTGGGTGAAGTGATTGCAGTTGGGCCTGGAAAAGCCAACGATGCTGGGG
>JAQCBC010000114.1 GCA_027621615.1 bacterium | reverse complement strand
AATAATTTGTTTGACGGGATGCTCTACACCCAAGGCATTGCTAATATGCCCCACGGCGACCAAGACCGTTTTATGGTTTAGTTTTTTCTCAAATTCAACCATGTCCAAATGCCCATTGGCCATGACAGGCGCAACCACCAGCGTGCACCCCACTTGATCGCACACTTGCTGCCAGGGAATAATATTGGCATGGTGTTCCGTGTGGGTAATGAGGATTTCGTCCCCAGGGGATAACCAGACGTTTCCAGCCCCACTGGCCACCAAGTTAATGGCATCGGTGGTGCCTTTAGTGAAGACAATTTCACGATCTGATTTGGCGTTAATAAATCGTTGAACCTGGGCGCGAACTGTATCATACTCTTGGGTAGCTTGCTGGCATAGCCAATAAACCCCCCGATGCACGGTGCCATACCGTTGAGAATAAAACGATTGAATTGCATCAATCACACACTGAGGCTTTAACGTAGTGGCAGCGTTGTCCAAGTAGACCAACTCGGGGTCTTGGACAAGCATGGGGAATTGTTGACGGATCAAATCGGTTTTAACCATTGGCGAATGGGCTCGGGGGCCATTTGATCCAAACTGTCCTGTAAAAAGGCATTTAAGAGCAAGGCTTCAGCTTCAGTTTTGGATAATCCCCGAGCTTGCAAATAAAATCGGGCTTCATCCGATAATTGCCCAATGGTAGCGCCGTGATTGCACTTCACGTCATCGGTCAAAATATCCAACTCGGGTTTGGCGTTGCCAGACGCACGCTTAGACAACAGAATATGTTGGCTTAACTGATGCGTCAAAGTTCCCTTAGCGGCTCGACCCACGGTTACCCGGCTGTTGTGATTGGAGATTGCGGTATCATACACAATGCTTCGAAATGTTTGGTTGCTGCTGCTATTGGGTGTGCTGTGATTGGCGTGAATATTAAAATTAACGCTGTTTTTATCCGTAACTTTAGACACACCAAAAAAATCAGCATGGGCCCCTGTGGCGTCAAATGTGGCCGTGGCGGAGTAGTCCACGTGTTTGCCCCCTTGGGTAATAATTCCGCTGGTTAAGTGGCTATCGGCTCCCATGGTAACGGCCATAGTTTGAGTGATTGTGCTGCACGGTTGTAACGCGTGTTGAATTAATAAACACAGTGTGGCGTTCTCTCCCAAACTCACCTGAACGTGTTCATCAAGCGCCACATTGGAACCAGCTGTTTGATCGTAGAGCACAACCGCCTGAGCATTATTGGCTAAGTGAATGTGCCAGTGTGCGGTTTGATCCTGCTCAGTCAAATCAATCGCAATGCGCTGGGGAGTATCGGCAACGGTGTCAATGTAGATGTCGGTAAATTTAGCCATTGGCATGTGCCGATTCATAGGCTTGGACAATATCATCGTACCCATGTTTTTCCAGTGATACAGCCAGAGCGGCATCCCCCGATTCAATAATGCGGCCCTTGTATAAAATATGCACAAAATCAGGCTTGATGTGATCCAACAAGCGTTGGTAATGCGTAATTAGCACAACCCCATTGGTGTCAGATTTAAACGAATTGACCCCTTCAGATACAATGCGCAAGGCATCAATATCCAAGCCTGAATCGGTCTCGTCTAAAATTGCCAGGCTAGGGTTTAAGAGCAACAATTGTAAAATTTCATTGCGTTTTTTTTCGCCACCAGAAAATCCGGCGTTTAAGTCTCGGTCCGCAAATGCAGTATCCATGCGCAACTGCTTTAATACAGTTTGCAAAACCCCATCAAAATCCAATGGGTCCAATTCCGGCTTGCCCATGTGTTTTTGCCGGTTGTTGTAGGCTTGGCGAAGAAAATCCGCATTGTTAACCCCAGGGATTTCAACCGGATACTGAAAGGCTAAAAATAAGCCAGCCATGGCACGCTCGTCGGGGTCCATCTCATCCAAGGCTTCCCCATTTAACTGAATGCTTCCACTGGATACATCGTAAGTTTCGTCTCCGGCAATAACTTTGGCCAATGTGCTTTTCCCCGATCCATTGGGGCCCATAATGGCATGTACCTCACCCGCATTCACAGACAGAGACAAGCCATTGAGAATCGGCGTTTCATCAATACTGGCACATAAACGATCAACACTAAACAACATACGTATTCTCCTTATCCAACTGAATTTTCTAATTTTAAATTTAATAACTGGGTCGCTTCACTAGCGAATTCCATCGGCAATTGCTTAAAGACCGATTGACAAAATCCCCCCACAATCATATTAATCGTTTGCTCCATGGTCATGCCGCGTTGTTGGCAATAAAAGAGCTGGTCATCCCCAATTTTAGAGGTTGAGGCTTCGTGCTCAACCGTAGCGCTTGGGTTGCGTGTTTGAATATCTGGAAATGTTTTTGCACTGCATTGATCCCCAATTAACATGGAATCGCATTGGGTAAAGTTTCGAGCCCCATCGGCGGAGGCATTGACTTGCACGAGCCCACGATATACATTGTCCGATTCACCCACAGAGATGCCTTTGGAAATAATTGTGCTGGTTGTATTTTTACCCACATGGATCATTTTAGTCCCGGTATCGGCTTGTTGCTTGTGGTTAGTCAAGGCAACCGAATAAAACTCCCCAACAGATTCCTCCCCAATAAGCACACAACTGGGGTATTTCCACGTGATGGCTGAACCTGTTTCCACTTGAGTCCATGAAATTTTGGAGCGTTTCCCTTGGCACTTGCCACGCTTGGTCACAAAATTGTAAATACCGCCAGCGCCGGTTTTGGGGTCACCCGCATACCAGTTTTGAACGGTTGAATATTTAATCTGGGCATTGTCCAAGGCGACCAATTCCACAACGGCTGCATGCAATTGATTGGTATCAAAGGCTGGGGCTGTACACCCTTCCAAATAGCTGACGGAGCTGTTGGTATCGGCAATAATGAGGGTGCGCTCGAATTGGCCGGAATCTTGGGTGTTAATTCGAAAATAGGTGGATAACTCCATGGGGCACACCGTATCTTTGGGCACATATACAAACGAGCCATCGGAAAATACGGCGCTGTTGAGGGCTGCATAAAAATTATCCGTATGCGGCACCACAGAACCCAAATACTGCTCGACCAAGTCCGGATACTTTTGAACGGCCTCTGAAATGGGGCAAAAAATGACGCCTTTTTCCATTAGTTTTTCTTTAAACGTTGTCGCCACTGAGACGCTGTCAAAAATGGCATCCATGGCAACATTGGCCAATCGTTTTTGCTCAGTCAAGGGAATGCCCAGCTTTTCAAAGGTCCGTTTGAGTTCGGGGTCTACATCATCCATGCTGTTTAAAACTTCTTTTTTCTTGGGGGCTGCGTAATACGAAATGGCTTGAAAATCAATGGCCGGGTAGTTTACGGCGGACCAAGTGGGTTCGCGCATGGTTTGCCAATGCCGAAAGGCTTTCAGTCGG
>JAQCBC010000113.1 GCA_027621615.1 bacterium | reverse complement strand
GGGCGGCAGTGCTCAAATTAAAGCTGTGAAATCGGTGTCTGGAAGTTTGCGGCTGGATTTGTCCCAGTATTGGGAAATTGCCGCGTTTGCTCAATTTGGTTCAGATTTGGATAAGGCAACCAAGCAGCAGCTTGAGCGAGGCAAGCGATTAATAGAAGTGTTAAAGCAAGATCAGTTTTCTCCATTGCGTCCCGCGTTGCAGGTCGCTAGTATTTATGTAGCTACGCAAGGGTTTATGGACGCCGTTAGCACGGCGGTTATTCGTGAATTTGAAAAGGAATTGCATGCACGATTAACAACGAATCATAGCGATGCTTTGGATGCCATTGAATCAACAAAAGTATTGTCTGATGAAACAAAAGCCGTCTTTGAGTCTGTTGCGAATGATGTTCGGTCTTTATTTGCAGATTAAATGAGTACTGAGCGCGATTTACGAGACCGAATAGCCTCCGTCAAAAAAACCCAAAAAATGACGGGGGCCATGAAAATGGTTGCTGCTGCTAAATTTAAGCAACTGAACGACAAAATGAACGCATTTTCAACGTTTGCCCATGCGATCAATCGGTCAATTCAAACGGTTTGTTCAGATTTAGCGCACGACAACGACTCGGCCGTATTTCAGCGCAACCAGTCCCCCCTTCGGTATGTTATTGTACTGGGCGGGGACCGGGGTCTGTGTGGGGGGTTCAACTCAGCGGTATTTAAGCAAGCGCTGGCAACAATTGAAACGGACAAAGATACAGTCTTTGCCGTTGGCCAAAAAGCCCGTGGATTGTTTAAATCCCATCGGATTGATGCGCATAGTTTAAATTGGACGGCAGATTCCGATGGGTTTCAGTGCATCCAAGATCAGGTTTCAGACTTTTTAGCGGGGTATCAGCGGGGGGAATTTGGTGAGTTGCTTGTGGTTCGCCAAGCATTTTACTCGGCCATTCGCATTGAGGTTCAGGTAGAAAGCCTGTTACCCATTGCGATTAATACAGAAACAACAAGCACCGCTGTCAGTGGCCAATATGATTATGTCCCATCCCAAGGGGCTGTCTTGGATCAACTGGTTCGTCAGTATTTAACAACAAAATTGTTTCAGTGGGTGGTTGAAAACCGTGCGGGTGAAGAATCGTCACGGATGAATGCTATGGAATCAGCCACAACCAATGCTGGTGACATGATTAAAGAACTGGAATTGTCGTATAACCGAGCCCGTCAATCGGCAATTACTACGGAATTAACAGAAATTGTAGCGGGTGCTGAAGCCCTCGTGGATGCGTAATTAAGCAAGGAGTAAAGGAAGATGAGTAAACCAACAAAAGGTCAAATTGTACAGGTCATTGGTCCCGTTGTGGACTTTGAATTTGAACGAGGCAATTTACCTAATCAAGGCGATGCGATTGAGCTAACCAAAGCGGACGGAACGACAATCGTGTTTGAAACGATGCAACATTTGGGGAACGACGTTGTTCGTGCGGTATCGATGTCCAGCACAGACGGATTGGTTCGCGGCATGGCGGCCACGCAAACGGGATCTCCGATTACGGTTCCGGTTGGCCCGGAAACATTGGGGCGTATTATGAATGTGGTTGGCGATGCGATTGATTATGGCGCCCCGATCAACGCTAAACAAAAGCGGCCTATTTTTAACACGCCACCCGCCTTGGTGGATCAAAGCACAGCCACGGAGATGTTTGAAACGGGGATTAAAGTTATTGACCTGCTTGCCCCATACCCTAAAGGGGGTAAAATTGGCCTATTTGGGGGTGCCGGTGTGGGCAAGACCGTTTTGATTATGGAGCTGATTCGGAACATCGCAACCGAACACGGCGGGTATTCCGTATTTACCGGAGTGGGTGAACGAACACGAGAAGGGAACGATCTATGGCTAGAAATGAAAGAGTCTGGCGTATTGGACAAAACGGCGCTTGTGTATGGGCAAATGAACGAGCCTCCTGGCGCTCGATTTCGTGTGGGGTTGACGGGCTTGACCCAAGCCGAATATTTCAGAGACGAAGAAGGTAAAGACGTTCTATTATTTGTGGATAATATCTTCCGATTTGTTCAAGCGGGTGCTGAAGTATCGGCACTATTGGGTCGGATGCCCTCAGCGGTAGGGTACCAGCCAACGCTAGGGACGGACGTGGGTGAGTTGCAAGACCGCATTACCTCCACGAAGACCGGTTCCATCACCTCTGTTCAGGCCATTTATGTACCAGCGGATGACTTGACTGACCCAGCACCGGCAACCACGTTTTCGCACTTGGATGCCACAACGGTATTGTCTCGATCCATTGCCTCTGCCGGTATTTACCCAGCGGTGGACCCCTTGGAATCAACATCAACAATCTTAGATCCCAATAGTATTGGAAACGAGCACTTCATGGTCGCTGAGGAAGTGAAAAAGATTTTGCAAAAATACAAAGAATTGCAAGATATTATTAAAATTCTGGGGATTGATGAGTTGTCTGAAGAAGACAAAGTAACTGTGTCTCGGGCTCGAAAAATTCAAAAAATGTTCTCTCAGCCATTCTTCGTGGGGGAGCAGTTCACGGGCTTAAAAGGGAAATTCGTTCGCAAAGAAGATACGGTAGCCTCGTTTAAAGGCATTGTTGAGGGTCAGTACGATGACTTGCCTGAGCAAGCCTTTGCGTGGGCTGGCGGCATTGACGATGTGATTGAAAAAGCCAAAAGTATGGACGCCTAATGGCTGACGAATTTGCGTTGACTATCGTGACTCCAGAGGGCGAAGCCTTAACGGCCAGCCCTCGGTTTGTGAAGTTGCCAACCGCAACGGGCGAAATTGGTGTCTTGGCCAATCATTCCCCGTTACTGGTTGCATTAATTCCCGGTGAATTTGTGGTTGATGGAACAGAGGCCGGTACGTATTTTATTCCAGGCGGCTTGGCAGAGATTACCCCCACTAGCGTGACGATCACGACACATTATATTGAAGGCAGTCAAACCACAGATGCCCGTCGGGCAGAAGCAGCCCTTGAGCGCGCCAATGAGCGACTGGAAAGCACCAATGGTACCATCAACATGGCTCGAGCCGAAAATGCCAAAAAACGAGCCATAGCCCGGCTTGAAGTAATGAATGTCCTCGCAAACTGAATGAGTACAAATCCCCAGCATAAGGCCGTTGTTGTTTTCCCACCAAGGAGCGAGGTGGGGTCTATTCAGTCTGTTGTCACGGGCATACTGGACCAACAAACAGAAATTTCAACGCATGCTTTGCATATTTTAGTGGTGGATAGCCGATCAACCGATGGAACGCTTGAGCAACTAGCTGAGCTTCAAAAAAAGCATGCGACGGTGTCGCTGCTTGACTGTCCTCAGCGCGGGCTTGGGCGTGCGTATAGCGCAGGCTTTCAGCATGCCATGAACCAGTTAAATCCAGATTTGATTATTCAGATGGACTGCGATGGGCAGCATGAT
>JAQCBC010000112.1 GCA_027621615.1 bacterium | reverse complement strand
CACCACTTGCTCTTTTATGTGGGGCCTATGTTTCGGTATGAGCGTCCCCAAGCGGGCCGATTCCGTCAATTTACTCAAATTGGGGTTGAAAATATCGGGTCCCCTGACCCCGCCTGCGATGCCGAAGTCATTATTATGGGCATTCAGTTGTTTAAAACCCTGGGGATCCACGGTATCGTTCCCCAGCTCAATACCGTGGGCTGCCCCATTTGTCGGCCCGTCATTGAAGAACGGCTCAAACAATTTTTAGAATCCAGCCTTCGCGCGTTGTGTGGCGATTGCCAAACACGCTTTGATGCCAACCCGCTGCGCATTTTAGACTGTAAAAAAAGTAGTTGCACCCCTTATTTCTCAGCCATGCCGGATATCCGACAGTCCATTTGTCAAGCATGCCATGATCATTTTGATCAGGTGCTGACCTATCTGGACACCCACGGGGTCAAATTTGAAATTAATCCCAACTTAGTGCGCGGCCTGGATTATTATAATCGAACGGCCTTCGAATTGGTCTCACATCATTTGGGGTCTCAAAATGCGGTCTGCGGTGGCGGACGCTACGACAGCTTAATTGCTCGTTTGGGTGGGCCCAGCAGTCCCGCTGTGGGATTTGCCTTTGGCATGGAACGACTCATGGCCTTAGTTGATACTGAAATACCCGCAACCTCTACGGTGTATATTGGTTGCTTAAACGCCGACCACTACAGCCGATGCTTTTCACTCACCCATCAACTGCGTGATTGTGGGATTAAAGCCATTCATCACCGGGATGCGTTGAGCACTAACGGGCATCTGAAGCGGGCCTCAAAATCAAGTGCTGTCCTATCCGTCATTATTCAGCCGGATGGGCAATCCGCGACGATGTACGGTAACGGCCAAACCACTGTCCCGATTGCCGATGTTGTGGCTCATGTGATTCAGCATGCCCCCAAGCCCGGTATGATGTGATACACTAATTTTTACTGATGTCCGACTTGCAATCGTTTGAATCATTTACCGTTATTCCGGCCATTGACTTATTATCTGGCTGCGTGGTTCGGTTAAAGCAAGGCGACTACGCCGCCGTGACTCACTATAATACTGACCCCGTATCGGTTGCCCAAGCATTTGAAGCCGATGGGGCCACACATTTGCATATTGTGGATCTGGATGGCGCTAAATCCGGTAGCATGGACAATGCCGACGCCATCGCCGCCATTCGCAAGCACACCCGCTTGGTTATTGATGTGGGTGGCGGAATCCGCAGTGCCGACGCCATTGATCGCTATGCGGCTATTGGCCTTGAGCGTTTTGTCTTAGGGTCGTGCTTAATTGATGACTTTGACTACGCACGTGAGCTTATTCAAGCCTACCCCAATCGCATCATTGCCGGATTGGATCACAAAAACAACCGATTATGCGGCTCCGGTTGGACCCAAACCTCTGCTGTGCATGTAGACACGATGATTGATTCGCTAAATACACTCCCAATCCATAGCATTATTTTGACCGACATCACCACCGATGGCATGATGGCCGGGCCCAATTTAGCCCATTTGGCGCACTGCATTCGCATTAGCCAGCACCCCATTATTTTATCCGGGGGGGTTCATACGGCCGAAGCGGTCACTCAGGCAAAAAACACAGGCTCTGCCGGATGCATCATTGGCAAAGCATTATTATCCGGCGCCTTATCGCTTCGTGAAATTTATGACATACTAAACTCAGCATGTTAATACTCAATATTTTAGGTGGGTTGGGCGTTTTTTTATATGGGCTAAAGCTCATGTCCGATACCCTCCAAAAAATATCGTCGTCAAAACTTCGGTCTTTTTTTAACAAATTTACTAAAAACAAGTTAATCGGTATTGGCTTGGGAGCCGTTGTAACCAGTATTTTACAAAGCAGCTCAGCAACTAGCGTGATTTTGGTTGGATTTGCCAATGCCGGAGTCATTAAACTCACCCAATGCATCAGCATTATCTTTGGAGCTAACATTGGCACGACAATTACTGCGCAAATTATTGCCTTTAAAAGCAGCTCCTTGGCACTACCGCTCATTGGCATTAGCGCCCTATTCTTACTGCTGAGTAAAAAACCAAAAACTCGGCAAATTGGTGAATTATTGTTGGGGCTAGGGCTCTTGTTTTTAGGACTTAAGCTTATGGGCTCTTACTTAAAGCCTCTAAAAGAGATTCCATTATTTTCTGAATTATTTGTGAGTTTTGGCACCAACCCGTTACTGGGAATTTTAGTGGGCACCTTAGTCACCATGGTGTTGCAAAGCAGCTCAGCAACAACCGGTATGATTATTGCCTTAGCCAGTATGGACGCCATTAACTTTCAATCCGCGTTTGCGCTTGAATTGGGTGGCAATATTGGCACAACCATTACTGCACAAATTGCCTCTATTAACACCAACATTACCGCACGACGAACGGCTTGGGCGCATACCTTGTTTAACGTCATTGGGGCTACGTATATGTTGATGTTATTTTATATTAAAGTCCATGGCCAACCCATTTTTCTACACCTGATTAATGTATGCACCCCCGGCAATGTTTTTGCAGGCGAGAACTTAGCGCGGCACATTGCCAATGCCCATACCGTATTTAATGTATTTAATGCCGTGATTATGTTTCCATTTATTGACAAACTGGCCAAACTCACGCATTACATTGTTCCGGATGATGACACCCAGGTCCAAGCTAAATCCTATATTGATGCCCGCTTCTCTACCTCCCCCCCTATTTCACTCATGCAGGCCCGTAAAGAACTCACTCAAATGAATCACCACGTTCATCAATTAACGACCACCGCTTACATCAAATTATTGGGCAAATCCAAACCATCTTTATCCAGCCAGCAAGCAGAAGATACTGAAGCAACTGTGAATCAAATGCACAACAAACTTACCCAATTTTTAGTAGCACTCAATGTGGACATATTAACTGAATCGCAGCATATTAAAAGTAATAAATTGATTCATACCACGGGGCATTTAGAGCGCGTAGGCGACTACGCCACAACCATTATTAAGCGTATTGATGACCAAAACATTCAGTTACCCGAATCTCTAACTCGAATTATTGAACCGTTATTTGATAAAATTGAACACCAACATCAACTGATTGATCAAATTTTATTGGGTCAACCCACTACGAAAAATTCAGAGACACTCAATCAGCGAGCCATCGAGTTGGAGCAGATGCTACGCCGTGAGCACTTGAGCACGATGCGGACTAAAAAATTAAGTACCCAACAAGGCTTGGCCATCGTGGGACTTATCCATAATTTAGAACGCATTTCATCGCATCTCAAGCAAGCGGCGCAATCCATTCCTTACACGCAACATGCGTCGTATGTCGACGTCGAAACGGACTAGACCGTGAATTCCTTGACAATTATTGGTATGGCACTGGGCTTAGGACTCATGGCCAGTGTTCTGATTCGCAAGCTACGCTTACCCCAAGTC
>JAQCBC010000111.1 GCA_027621615.1 bacterium | reverse complement strand
AGTACAAATTCATTGATGCATCAGGCTGGGTAACCACGCGTCCCAATAAAATACCACAGACGGGCAATGTAATGGCTGTTTTTAACTTTCCTAGTCCCCTGGCTTCAACTAAATTTAATTTATGACGTGCTGCAACAATACGCAAAGCCATCACAGAAAATTCACGGGTTAAAATAATAAAAATTGGAAAACTGGTAATAACTCCCATTTGCAATAAAGGGAGCAAGACAAGCACCAAAATTTTATCGGCCAGCGGGTCTAAAATCTTACCGATGTAGCTGATGCAGTTGTATTTTCGGGCAAACCATCCATCAATAAAATCGGTTAAGCAAATCACGGTGTACAACACGATTGTCACCAATTGGGTATAGTGACTGGTATAGGGGGTTAGCATAAAAATAAAAGCAACGCCTAAGATGCGAAACAAGCTAATAAAATTGGGGATTTGATTTATAATAATAGTGTAAACTCCTTTTCTTCTTTTTCTTCGGCTTGCATCAATTGAATGCCGGTTTCTTTTTCAAACTGGTCAGCACTGGCTTTTACTTTGGGTAAGTACACGTTAACGGTGGTGCCTTTGTCAATCTCGGACTCAATCTTGATGGCGCCATTATGCCGCAATACAATGTCTCGAATAATGGGAAGTCCAAGTCCAGACCCGGATGATTTGGTTGAAAAAAATGTTTCGTTAATTCTACGCAGTGTTTGGCCATCCATACCGTGGCCGGTATCCGTGCACTGGATTTCGATATAATTTCCGGACATTAGTTGGCTGCTTATTGTGATAGTGCCGCCATGAATACGCATGGCTTGTACAGCATTTAATAGTATATTGGTAAATAATTGGAACACTTGATTCACATCGGCTTTGATAATAATGTCGTTGTGGATAGTATTGACTACGGCGACTCGATGCTTATTAAATTCACCGGTTAATAGTTCAATGGCTTGTTTGAGATGGTAATGTAAATTAATCGGTTGTAGTTTGGTGACCGATGGCTTTCCCAGTTGCCCCAGTAAACAAGTCATATTCGTGACTCGAGCTAACTGATTCATGACCAGTGATGAAAATTTTTCACGAAAGGATTCATTGTTCCAATTGCTTGGCAATAACTGAGCAAATGAATGAATGCCTACCAATGAATTTTTAATTTCATGGGCAATGCTGGCCGACATGGTGCCAAGCATGGACAATTGGTTGCTTTGTTGTATTTTAAGCTGTAATTTTCGCATAGCTGATAAATCTGTAATCATACATAAAATTTCAGACTCAATCAGTTGGGCTGATAAGTAGATTGAATTCACCATGCCATCGTACTCAATGGTGGTTTCAAAGGCAATGGGGACTTGGGATATGGCAACATATTCAATTTGCTGAATATCGGGGCACTTGTCATAAACTTGACTCACTTTTTGTTCAATCAATGTGTGTGTTTCATTAAACAATTTCAATGCTTTCGAATTGCACGATACAATATTTAAATTTTTGTCCAACACGATAATACCCACGGGGTTGTTGTCTAAAACCGCTTGATTATAGGCGTTGGTTTTTTGCATGGCTTCGAAGTTAGCGATACGATTAATCGGTAATTTAACAGCGTCCATGGCAATGGGAATTAATGAATGTTGTGGGATTAAAGTATCACTCGGATACAGTGGGGCCAGAAATAGTCCATGGACGTGGCCATGGGTATTTCGAATGGGCATTAAAAAATACTGTTCTGTAAGGAAAATAGCGCGAAATAAGTGATATACATCTTGATTTTGACTAAATATCGGATGCGTATAGGTAACGGATTGACTGCTTAAATCAGACAGTAGGGCCGTATGAATAAACAGTGGGTACTGATATAAACTCAAATAAGGTGTTTGATTGATTCCCATTGTAATAAATGATCGTGTGGCTGGAATATAATGAAAATAGAGGATTGTTTTTAACCCGAATAAATCATTGAGTAGCCGGGTGGATAATCTGGCTAATGATTTTTGAGTTGTGCATTGGCTCGATTCTATTGAGAATAAATGTAAGCGGGACAGGCTTCGAACATTGTTTTGGTTATTTAAATGCAACAATGCATGCTGAATAGCCATGGCTAATATTTGGCTGATTTTCCATAACTGATTGTAATCAAATTGATGTAGTGTGCGATATTTGGGTAAGGGTCCGCACAATAAAACACCCTGCAATTTGCCCATAGAAAATAAAGGGGAGCAAATATGGGCATTAAATTTTTTAAGCTCATCCATATGCTCATTGGTTGATATTTTGAAATTCCCGGTATAACTTTGAGTGACCAATCGCCGATGAACATCCAAGCACTTCCACAACGACTTAGACGGCAAGCTTGACGTATTAACAGGGTCGCCATAATGGGATAAAGCCCGGAGTCCTTCATAGTCACTATCGGTGTAATACAGGCTGACATGTTTAAACGGGAACACTATGGTGATTTTTGATATAAAGGATTTGAATATATCGTGGTAATTAATATATTGATGCAAACTAAAGGACAAGGAGTCCGAAATGTTGTAAATGTACCAACGGCGATACGATATTAATCGAATGGCTAATAAAAATACTCGACGGCGTTGAGAGACCAAAACGCTAATCACACCAATAACGATTGGAATAATTAGCCAGTTCATTCTAAGCCTAATTGGTGGATAATATGGTATTCATGCGGGTCAATTGGGGTAATTGATAAACGAGACCCTTTTTGTAAAATCATTAAATTTTGTAATTCCGGATGATCACGGAGCGTTTGGATAGGAATAATGGTTTTAAATTTTTGTTCAAACGCTATATCAACCATCACCCAGCGAGGGTCTTCTGGACTGGATTGCGGATCAAAGTAGCGATGTGTGGGGTTCCATGAAAAGTGATCGGGATAGGCCGTTTTGCAAACTCGAGCGAGACCGGCAGCCCCCGGAGGCTTCGCATTGGAATGATAAAAAACAACAGGGTCGTTTAATTTCATGTGGTCCCGCATAAAGTTGCGCGCTTGGTAATTTCGAACGCCTTCCCAGGATGTTGAACCATCGGTTTCAAGATTTGAAATCGAGTAAACATCGGGCTCACATTTCATGAGCCAGTAGCCAGTTATGCGAATAGACTGACGAGCAGTGTCCATAAAAGAATTGCACCTCCCATTGATACAACCGCTAACGGTATTTGTGTTTTCACGTGGTCCATTAGATCACAGCCGGTGGTCATGGCGCTGAGTACCGTTGTGTCGGATATGGGGGAACACTGGTCTCCGAACACAGCGCCATTTAGAATTGAGCAAAAACAAATGAGCATAAAAAACTCCAAATTTATCAGTCCATGAGCCATTCCTACATGAAACGATAATGGCAATGCCAAGGGTAATGATACCGCAAAAGTCCCCCAACTGGTTCCTGTTGCAAATGCAATAAACATAGTTAATAAAGCCAACAGTCCAGGTAAGAGCCAAAAGGGAATCCAACTGCCCAATAAATCAA
>JAQCBC010000110.1 GCA_027621615.1 bacterium | reverse complement strand
CAAGCGGCTACTCAGGCCAAGTCGATATACAAAAAAACCATTGTTCAAATGTATTGTGCGGCGTGTTCGTTGTTTTTGCCTGATCGATTGGTAAAGGGCACCTGCCCCAAGTGCCAAGCACCGGATCAATATGGGGACGTGTGTGAGCAGTGTGGGATTACGTACAAACCCGGTGATTTGGTAGCTCCGCGATGCTCGCATTGTTCAGCAACGCCTATGCTAAAAGACAGCGAGCACTATTTTTTTTCATTGAAATCGTATCAGGCATTTTTAGAAAACTGGTTGGATCAGTCGGCGTTTCGGGATGATGTTAAAAACAAATTAAGCGAGTGGTTTGATGGGGGGTTAAACGACTGGGATATTTCCCGAGAAGGCCCGTATTTTGGGTTTAAAATTCCAAATTCAGACCAGTATTTTTATGTGTGGGTCGATGCGCCATTTGGGTATATGGCGATGACGGATCAATTGGCAGAAACCCGCCCGGACGATGCTGGCTTAGCGACCATTTGGTTTCGAGACTCGGTGGAAATACATCATTTTATTGGAAAAGATATTTTGTATTTCCATGGATTATTTTGGCCGGCGATGCTATCGGTTTTGGGTGCTAATTTGCCCACGCAGTTGCATGTACATGGCTTTTTGACGGTTAATGGCGAGAAGATGTCCAAAAGCCGGGGGACGTTTATTTTGGCCCATGACTTTGCCCAGCGGTATGAGCCAGAATTGTTGCGGTATTACTATGCGGTTAAATTATCGGGGGATATGCGAGACATTGATTTTAATGATGTGGATTTTGTGCATCGCATTAATGCCGATGTGTTGGGAAAATTTGTGAATATAGGGAGTCGAACAGGCTCTATTCTAAAAAAATCCCTCAATAATGAATTATCAACACCCGATGCAGCGGGCGCTGTTATTATTGCGGCGATTTTAGATCAAAAGCATACCCTTGCAGAGTATTACAATCAGTTAAATTACAACAAAGCCATGTCGGTAATCATGCGGTTGGCTGAGCAAGTGAATGGGTATATTCATGAGGCTGAACCCTGGGCCTTGGTCAAAACAGATCCAGTCGCCGCACAGGCCGTCTGCACAACCGCCATCCATGCGTGGCGCTATTTAGCGATTTATTTGCAACCGGTGTTGCCCGAATTAACAGGTAAAATTAAAGATATTCTAGCAGTTGACACGTTAACGTGGGCTGATTTAGAGACACCAATAACGGCTGGGCATCGGATCCAAGATTATTATCACATTATTAAGCGAATTGAGATAAAGGCTTAACCCAAAATTTTCATGGCTTCTTTATAGGCGGTATCAATGGCTTTAAAGCCGGTGTTTTGGACCATGGTTAATAGCCGATTAATACTCACCATTTCAATATTGGTGGCGGCAGCGTTCACGTTGGATAGTTCCCGTTGTTGGCCAACAACGGTGCTGTTGATGGTTCCCGTTGGGTTATTGGCAGCTTCGATTTTATGAGGTTGGCCGGTAATTCTGGATGGCCGATACGATAGAGCATCTTCGATTTCCAGATGCTCTGGGTTGTGAAATTCTGCTAAAGCCAATTGATAGAGTGGGGTAGGGGTATCGGAATCGACATCGGCGACAACCGTTCCATCGGGTAAAATGCCAACGTTGGTGCTATCTGTAATATCAATCACCTCGGCTGTTGAACGGGTAACGCCATTGACAATTTTGAATCCCAACGCTTTTCTGCCCCGAATGCCGTAAAAGACTTTTCCATTTTGCTGAATGACTGAAAACTCGCCGGCACGGGTGTAGATCAAGTCATTGGTATTGGATTGTGTGATAAATAGGGCATTGCCTTGAATAGCGGCATCGTTTTTGGAACCCGCCCCCATGTCGCCTTGACTAAAATTCAGTTTAACGGCTGACATAATACCACCCGTTTTGTCGGGTAGCATGGTGGTGATCATTTCTTTAAATCCCGCTGTAGACATGTTGCTGGCATTGCGCTGCAATATATCAATTTGTTGTTGAGCCATGATTAAGCTTTGCGATGATTGGGCCAGCATGGATGAAAATGTGGCCATGGGTAATGTGGATGCATTGTAACTATTCATTTTTTTCTCCTATACGTTTGTACAAATAGACCGATATTGATCCGCGGAAATATCCGCTTGTTTGGATTCAACTGGCACTGGTTCTGCCGATTGAATTCGTTGGTGAACCCGATTAATTTGAGCCAATCGCTCGTTTAATGCATGCCGAACAGGTGACGGGACTTGGGGTTCGTCTAGTATTGTCTGAATGCTGGCCTGTTCTAGTTCAACAATGGGTTTCATAGCCCGATTAGCTTGGGTGATTTTGTGCAATAAAGTGTCTGCATCAATTCCCACATCCAGTCGCTGCAAGTTTCGGATAATACCTTTGATTTTGGTGGCGTTGTTGTCCCAGTCGGTTCCAAATTCAGTATGAAAAGATGCACGTTCTAGCAAGGCTTCATTTAACATGGCTTGAAGCTGTGTGATGGCTTGTTGTTTGGCTTCTGTAGTCAGTTTATGTTCCATTTTTTTGTTATAAATGCCTAGTTTAACGCCCCTGCGTTTATCTACAGTGAGTTTGAATTTGGCAACAAGCCCTGCGATAAATGACCCTGAAATAGCCAATTGCATTAGATTCGCTCGGATACGGTCTAAAACAATGTTATGCTCGTCGTCTGGGGTATAGCTATACGCATGGGTGTTTGAATGGGTGTCATCGGAATCGGTAGAGTTGCCAAAATCCAATAGCATGTGCCCCAAGTCAAATAGATCCACAGTCATGGAGTCTTGGACTCCGTGTTGGGTAGTATCCGAAATAATTCCCATTTGTTGAGCCCGTTCAAACATTCTATCGATAGTCAGAGCGTCTGAATCCTGAGGCTGCCCCTCTGAGCTATTCGAATCGGACTGGTTTTTCCTAACGATTGTTTGTAAGGCATAGCGAACCTCTTCTTTGGCTTCCTCTAAAATAGTGGTGTGTAAAGCATCAATGGTATCGGAATGCCCCAATTTTCGGGATGATTTTAATGACTTGATTACAGATACGTAGCTGGACTCGATCGCTTTGGCATCCAGTTGATCGGACACCGTTTGATTGTTAATCGTGGCCAATAAGCTTTGAACGACCAATTGCTTCAAATTTTGTTTCATCGTCTGTTTCATCGTCTGTCTCATCGACTGTTTAATAATGGATTCGCTTAAATGTGAGAGAGAATCCAGATCGGACTCTGTTACTCCCAATGCCAGCATATCAACTTTAGTTAGGGGTTCGGATTTTTGTTTGCTCGGGTCTGTATTGGTTTGCTTGCCAATAGGGGTTAAGTCAAAGACATGGGCGATATATTGCTGAATGATAGCTTTGGGTGTGGTTGTTTTATTTTTAATGTTGTTTTTGAGCTGCTTAATTCTTTCGGAGTGTTCAGGATCCTTGAATTGCTCATACTCTTGTGTTTGGTCTAAGGGTTTCGTGAGATCTTGATTTTTGAATTCTTGTGTTTTTAAAGCGCATATAATTGAGGCTTCAATCGC
>JAQCBC010000109.1 GCA_027621615.1 bacterium | reverse complement strand
TATAATCTTTATTAGTTTATTAATTCAAAGCGCTTAGGCGCTTAAAACTAGAGGAGAAAACAGAATGAATAAATTAGACATGAGCCCACGCACATCTAGACCTGGAATAGGCAATTCACCCAGTGGAATTATACGCCCAAAAGCATCTAGAGCTGGAACAAGCAATTTACTCCAAGAACTAGAACTTATATGCTCACAAGAATCTGGATCTAGTTCACCCCATGAAATTATAAGCCGCCCATCTAATCCCGTCGAGGGCAGGTCAACAAATGAAGTGAAGCATTGTGAAAAGCCACCAAAAATGCCTGAAAACCACCATGCTACAGACACTATGAATAAATCAGACTCCACAGCTTCGCTGAGTTATTCAAGCTCAGGCACAGAAGAGAAATCCCCAGATTTGATTTAAAAATTAAGATAATAGTAATGTAAGAAGCAAGTCCAAACGCCGAGGAACTAACAATTAACAACGGCATCTGTGTGTGCTATACTGTATGGATAGTAAATGTCGACAAATAAAGAAATACAGTATGACGCCTCCCACATCAAAGTCCTGGAAGGGCTGGAAGCAGTTCGAAAGCGTCCGGGGATGTACATTGGATCTACCGGAAAGTCCGGTCTGAACCATTTAATATTCGAGGTTGTTGACAACAGCATTGATGAAGCCATGGCCGGCTACTGCACCGATGTGCACGTTACCATTGGGCCAGACAACATTGTCACGGTTTCAGACAATGGTCGGGGAATTCCGATTGATACCCATAAAGAAAAAAACATGCCTGCGGTTGAAGTGGTTATGACCACGTTGCATGCGGGGGGCAAATTTGAAGGCGAAGGGTACAAAGTGTCCGGCGGGTTGCACGGTGTGGGCGTATCCGTGGTTAATGCCTTGGCCGATTGGCTAACCGTTACCGTCCACCGGGATGGCAAACGGTATGAGCAACGCTACGAACGTGGGCATGCCCAAGGGGCCGGTGTCTTATCCGATGCGCCGGGCCAACCCACTGGTACCGTTATCGCATTTAAACCCGATGCCACTATTTTTGATGACATTGAATTCACCCGCGAGGTCATCGAGCATCGCTTAAAAGAGCTGGCTTTCTTAAACCGTGGGGTTACAATCGTATTTACCGATTCTCGGGATGCCGAGGACACGGTCACGCATACGTTCCATTATGAGGGCGGTATTGTCGCCTATGTTGAAAGCTTGACATCTGGAAAAGAGCGATTGTTTGAGCCGCCTATTTATATGAAGCGGGATCGCGATGATTACGAAGTCGAAGTATCCCTTCAATACATTGACAATTATTACGACGAAACGGTTGTTTCCTTTGCCAATAATATTCGAACTAAAGAGGGGGGTACGCATCTATCGGGGTTTCGCAGTGCCTTAACCCGTGTGATCAATGCGTTTGCCAAAAAATACGACTTATTAAAAGACAAAACCAAGCCGCTGACCGGCAATGATTTGCGTGAGGGGTTAACCGCTGTCATCAGTGTAAAATTAAGAGACCCACAGTTTGAAGGGCAAACCAAAACCAAACTGGGCAACTCAGAAGTCAAAGGGATCGTGGATTCGTTGTTGGATGAAGCGTTATCGGACTACATTGAAACTCAGCCCAAAGTGGGAAAAGCCATTGTGGCCAAAGGCTTATTGGCTCAGCAAGTACGCGAGGCCTCTCGCAAAGCGCAGGAATTGGTTCGACGAAAAACCAGTTTAGAAAGCACAACCTTGCCTGGAAAACTGGCCGATTGTTCAGAAAAAGACCCCAGTTTATGCGAATTGTTCTTAGTTGAAGGGGATTCCGCCGGTGGTTCGGCTAAACAAGGCCGAGACCGAAACTGTCAGGCCATTCTACCGTTGCGCGGAAAAGTGCTCAACGTTGAAAAAGCTCGTTTAGATAAGATCTTGGCGAACGAAGAGATTCGGACCTTGATCACGGCTATTGGCCCAGAAGCCATTTCAAGTTTGCAAAATACTGACTCGGAAGACGTCTTGGATGCCGAAACCGTCTTGACCAAACTGCGGTATCACAAGATTGTCATTATGACCGACGCAGACGTGGACGGGGCGCATATTCGGACCTTATTGCTGACGTTCTTCTTCCGCTATGCCCGGCCCTTAGTGGAGGCCGGGTGTTTGTACATTGCGCAACCACCCTTGTACTTGGTTAAAAAAGGCAGTGTTCGGCGGTATTGTTATTCGGACAACGACTTGGATGCGTGTTTGGAGGAGATTGGGCGAGAGCGTATCAGCATTCAGCGGTACAAAGGGCTGGGGGAAATGAACCCCGATCAGCTATGGGATACGACCCTGGATCCGGATAGTCGGACCTTATTGCAGGTTAATTTAGATGATGCCGAAACGGCGGATCATATTTTTGCCTTATTAATGGGTGGCGAGGTGGAGCCACGACGCGCGTTTATTGAGCAATATGGCAAAACGGTGCGTTGGATTGATGTGTAACGGAGTATAGAGCATGGATAATACAGAGCATACTGGTATTGAATTAATGCCCATTGATCAGGAGATGAAGTCGTCGTATTTGGCGTATGCGATGTCGGTCATTGTAGGGCGTGCGTTACCCGATGTGCGCGATGGGTTAAAGCCGGTGCACCGACGTATTTTATATGCCATGTTGGAGGCGGGTTACACGTCGGACAAGGCGTATAAAAAATGTGCCCGTATTGTGGGGGATGTATTGGGACGGTATCACCCACACGGTGATTCGGCTGTTTATGAATCGATTGTTCGGATGGCCCAAGACTTTTCGATGCGGTATTTGTTAATTGATGGGCAAGGCAACTACGGATCGATTGATGGCGATAACGCCGCAGCCATGCGATACACCGAGGCTCGAATGTCTAAAATCAGCATGGAAATGATCAAGGATATTGAAAAAGAAACGGTGGATTTCACGCCCAACTTTGACGAGTCGTTGGAAGAGCCCACGGTATTGCCCACGCGGTTGCCGGGTTTGTTGCTCAACGGCACATCCGGTATTGCGGTGGGTATGGCCACCAATATCCCCCCCCATCAACTGGGGGAATTGTTGGATGGGGTTGATCATATCATCGATGATCCTGCGTGCAGCATTGACAGTGTCATGACCCATGTCAAAGGCCCCGACTTTCCGACTGGTGGTATCATTTGTGGGACTGACGGCATTGCCAGTGCGTACCAAACGGGTCGTGGCAGTGTTAAGATCCGTGGCAAGGTTCATTTTGAAGAATCCAAAAAGAAAAACAAAACTGCGATTATCGTGACCGAGTTGCCCTACATGGTGAACAAGGCCAATTTGATTATTAAAATTGCTGAGCTGGTCCAAGACAAAAAGATCTCCGATATTTCAGACCTTCGGGATGAGTCGGATCGAAACGGTATGCGCATTTACATTGAGTTGAAGCGGGATGCCCAGCCCGAAGTGGTGCTCAATCAGCTGTACAAGCATACCGCTTTGCAAAACAGCTTTGGCGTCAACATGGTTGCCATTGTCAATGGCACCCCCCAAACGTTGAATTTAAAGCAAGTATTGGTGCATTACATTGACCACCGAAAAACGATCGTTGCCCGGCGCGCCACGTTTGATCTAA
>JAQCBC010000108.1 GCA_027621615.1 bacterium | reverse complement strand
GCTTTTGCTTCTTTAGAATTTGCCATAGTTATTTTATATTTGATTGAGTTATTTCTTTCATTGTGAGCAATTGTATATAAAATCCGCTAAAACAAGTTCTATTCTGGTGCCGAGGACAGGACTTGAACCTGCACGCCCAAATGAGCACTAGCCCCTCAAGCTAGCGTGTCTACCAATTCCACCACCACGGCATGATCTTATAGTTTAGCACCAAATGCTCAGTCAGCCAATCGGGCCATCACCAGCGTCGCAACGGCGTTACCCCACACATTCACCGCCGTTCGGCTCATGTCCAACAAAAGATCCACCGCCACAATCATGCCAATGCCTTCCATCGGAATCCCCAACGCTGCCAAAGCCACACTCATGGTGACCAAACTCGACCCGGGCATAGCCGCCGCACTCACCGCAGACAACAGCGTGAGTGAAATCAAAATACCGTATTGCACAGGTCCCAACGCAACTCCATAATATTGCGCCAAAAATGCAACTGTACTTGCCACGTACAAGGCCGTTCCATTCATATTCACGGTGGTGCCAATGGGCATTACAAAGCTGGCAACGCGATGATCATTGGGATCTTTAAATGATTTTAAAACAATGGGCAACGCCCCACTGCTGGTAGCCGTACTAAACGCCGTAACCAACGCCGATAGCTGCTGACGGGCCAAGGCTATGGGCGACCGATGCGCAATAAACACCAACACGAAGGGCAAAATTAAAAAAGCATGCACCAATAAAGCTGAAACAATGACCCCCATATACCCCAACAACGGCACAATAGTATCCAGACCAACCGTCACGGTCATCTTCATAATCAGGGCAAAAATACCCAACGGCGATACCATAATAACCCACCGAGTCACCAAGGTCATAATCGCCCGCAAACTGTCAACAAAGTGCAAAACCGCATTGCCCCGCTCCCCCAAATTACCAATGGCCAAGCCAAACAACAGCCCCATAAAAATAATGGCCAGCATTTGCCCTTCGGCAATCGCTTGGACCGGATTGTTGGGGACAATGCGAAGCAACAAATCCGTAACGGTAGGCAAAACGGGTGGCACGGCTGCGTGGGGCTCATTCACCGTTGCCGCAACCCAAAGCCCCGGCTTAGCCACCAACACAGCCCCCAGCCCCAGGAGACTCGCCACCGTCGAAGAAACTAAAAAATAAGCCAGACTCCCCAAGCCCAAGCCACCCAAATTCCCAGACCGATACAACTGCACCGCCCCAGTGACCAATGAGGCATAGACCAGCGGCACCATCACCAGCTTCAAGGCTTGAATAAACAATACCCCCAATGGATCAATGACTGGATACCAACCCGGAACTAAAATACCCATACCAACCCCCGCCACTAAGGCCAATAGAATATTCGGATAGAATTGCATGATTAATTGAAATAGTAGCATTTTTTGCTTGGTATTGCCACGCCACTGACTTCCGAAATTCAGGGGTTTATTTTATACTATAGGGTATATGAACCGTGTCCTTGTTATTGGGGGTGGCCACGCCGGATGCGAGGCTGCATTAGCCTGTGCCCGTATGGGCGTGCCTACCGTGATGATTACCGGCAGTGCCGATACCATTGGTGTCATGCCCTGCAACCCGGCCATCGGGGGACCGGCCAAAAGTCAAATTGTGAGCGAAGTGGATGCTTTAGG
Organism: bacterium; assembly: GCA_027621615.1. Classification (GTDB taxonomy): domain Bacteria; phylum Margulisbacteria; class Marinamargulisbacteria; order UBA6595; family UBA6595; genus UBA6595. The sequence continues at coordinate 1,931 of JAQCBC010000108.1, read as the reverse complement.
AGGCGAAATGGGCCGTGCGGCCGATGCGACCTTTATGCAAATGAAACTGTTGAATCGATCCCGAGGCGCCGCCGTGCAATGCGTTCGATCCCAAAATGACAAATATGCCTATCAACGCTACATGCAAACCACGATTGAACGCACCCCAGGCATTGAGATTGTGACGGGTATGGTGGTGGATATTGAGCACAATCCCCATGAAAACACCGCCATTTTAGCAGACGGCACGCGCATCCGGGGTACGGCTATTGTGGTTACGACGGGTACTTTTTTGTCGGCCTGCATGCATACCGGCGAGGCAAAAACAGACGGTGGGCGTGTGGGAGAAGCGGCCGCACTGGGACTCTCCGACACCTTTCGGCGCTTGGGCCTGCGTTTGGGCCGATTCAAAACAGGAACCCCCCCACGGCTGCATCGCGACTCCATCGATACCGCTATGCTGCCACCCCAACCCGGGGACCCGGAATTTCACCGCTTTTCCCTGAGCACCCCCTTTAACACCCGCTACACCCAGCAAGCCGACTGTTTTTTATCCAATACCACCCCAGACGGCCATGCGTTGCTGCTGGCCAATCTGGATCGCTCCCCCCTGTACAACCACACCATTCAAGGCGTGGGGCCCCGATACTGCCCGTCGATTGAAGACAAAGTTGTCCGATTTAGCGACAAACCCAGCCACCATATTTTTCTAGAACCCGAAAGTTGGGACACACCAGAAATTTACGCCCAAGGGCTCAACACCTCCATGCCTGCTGATATCCAATTGGCATTTTTAAAAACCATGCCGGGCTTGGCGAATGTATCCGTACTGCGTTATGGCTACGCCGTAGAATACGATTACGTGATTCCCACCCAACTCACCCCCACCCTGGCCAGCCAAACCATGCCCAATTTGTTTTTCGCCGGACAACTCAACGGCACATCTGGATACGAAGAAGCGGCCGGTCAAGGCTTAATTGCCGGTATTAATGCCGGGCTTTATGTGCAGGGAAAGCCGCCCCTAATTCTTACAAGAGAACAGTCGTTTATTGGTACATTAATTGATGATTTAATTACCAAAACCATTTATGAACCGTACCGGATGCTTACCTCACGCTCCGAGTATCGGTTGCTATTGCGCCAGGACAATGCCCATTTCCGGCTCAGCGCCTTGGGCCGTGACGCAGGCGTAGTCTCAAAAAGCACCCATCAGCAGGTTCAACACTGGGACGCATGCGTTCAGCACCTACACCAGGATTGGAAAAAACAACGAATCCCAGAGTCTGCCGCCCACCAACTGGGTCTGGATCCAACTCTGTCGCTGCATGACGCGTGCAAACGGCCCGAGTTTGACATCGACGCTGTCTTTGGGGAGCTGAAGCACCAGCCAGACACCTACGACCAGTACGACCAATGCAAACGGGCCCATGTTGCCATTAAATATGCCGGCTATCTGCGCCGCCAGCAGCTGGAGATTGACCGGATTCAAAAATGGGAGCAAAAGCCCCTGCCCAGCACCCTAGACTATACAAAAATTCCCGGATTGCGTACCGAATGCCGCCAACGGCTTATGGATCATCGCCCTTCAACGATTCAAGCGGCCAAACGCATTGGCGGCATTAACCCAGCAGACCTCAGCATTTTAATTACGTACTTGAGTTAATTGGCTGGATGGCCTGGTGGTGGCGGTTCTGCTGGCGGAGGGAGTGGCGGACCTGGTTACTCGGAGGAGCGAACATTCCTTAAATATGTTGCGAACATATCAACAATGCTGTTTACCCGATGCTCCCAATTCTCTTGGTTTAACAGCGAACTCAAAACCGGTCGATTTTTGGTTAGTTTATCTTTCAGACCCTTTGCTTCTAAAACCTTAACAATGCTATTTATACTACCATCACCTATTAATTCTGTCCGCAAAACGCCATCTCTATCGAAGATTCCTGATTCTTCAC
>JAQCBC010000107.1 GCA_027621615.1 bacterium | reverse complement strand
CTCTATATGACAAGTTTTTTGCCATTGCTCAAGAACTTGATAAGCTCGGCCAGCAATTAACAACCACCCAAAATACCCATGCCGCCATTATGAATAAACTGATTCATGGCAAAGGCAATGTCGTCACACGAATTGAAAATATAAAAAAATTGGGCGCTAAAGCCTCCAAAGACATACAAGATTTATCGCTTTTAGACCGATATATATAATTAGGAGTAACACAATGACCAGTATTCATAGCAGTGAGTTAAGCGCTAGTATATGGGCGCCCATTATTAATTTCTTATCCCAACCTGCGGATGGGGATACCAATTTGGATCTTGATATTGAAACAATTAATGCCACTGAACGCATTGCCTTACTATTAAATCCAGAAAACAGCCAAAAAACCATGCCTCTTCACCAATTTTTTAGTGATTTAGAGCAATTGGATGAATCAAAAAGACTCAAAAAAGAAACAATAATCGCCATGATTGAAACGATTATTAATAAAATCATGTCTGGATTAGCATCCAAATCCATGCTCACAGCATTGGTTGGTCTAATTGGGCATTTAGTCGAGTTAGACAGCAGTGCTCTAGACGATTTAATCCCCGACATTAAAGACGCTATGAAAAAAGCGGTTAAACTGATTGTTAAGCAACTGGCTCAAAATCCAAAAATGGCTCGTCAAGCCTATCAACTGTTGCAATTAATTGGCAAAATTTTAGGCCAGCTTGGAATGACCGCACAAACGCCTGAGCAACTTATTCAAGGGGTGGCCACTGAGTTAAATATCGACGCCGATGCCCTCAAAAACTTACTCTCCAATCCGATGGCCAGCACAAACCCATTAGCACCCCAAGATCCATTGGCTTCCATGAACATTAGCGGCAATGCGTTATGGGAGGGTTCGGATAAACTTATTGAACTAACCCTACCCAATATCCACGCAATCACCGATATTAGCATCAAAAAGCTTGAAGATGAATTCGGCACGATGCTCGACATGATACAATAAATGAATCATGAAGCAAAACCGTCACATCGACATTCACCTCGCCCATACTCAAGGATTTTGTGCCGGAGTCTCTGTTGCCTTAGATATTGTTGATTTAGCCCTCCAGCACTATGGCTTGCCACTGTATGTTCGTCATGCCATTGTGCACAATGACTATCTGGTCAATCACTATACTCAGCTGGGCGTTCAATTTGTTGAAAATCTGGATGAAATCCCCATCGGTTCTCGGGTCATTTTGAGTGCCCATGGGTCTGCCCCAGAGGTTTATGCAGACGCTAGGGCCCGCCAATTGGACGTCCTAGACGCCACCTGCCCCTTGGTCCGAAAAGTGCATATGGAAGCCAAAAAGATGGCTCGGCGACGCATGCAAATCATTTTAATCGGACACCGCGGTCATCAAGAGTTTGTCGGAACCAAAGGCTATATTCCAGAATCGCTATGCCACGTGGTCGAAACAGATGCCGACATTGATACCCTAAATTTAGACCCCAATCAACCCATTGGGGTGCTCACCCAAACAACATTGAGTGTATCGGATACCCGCCGATTAATTGATAAAATTAAGCACCGCTACCCCACCCTATCACTGCCACCGGAAAAAGATATTTGCTACGCAACACAGAATCGCCAAGATGCCATTTTAGATTTAGTTAAAACGTGCGATGTGATCTTAGTCTGTGGATCCAAAAACAGTTCCAACACCACACGATTGTATGAACTCGCCAAAGAACAAGGACGCCCAGCGTATATGCTCGAATCCGCCAAGGAATTCACCGATGTTATGATTGCCGATGCCGCTCATGTTGGTATCAGCTCCGGCGCATCCGTACCCCAAATTTTAGTGACCCAGCTGGTTAACCGCATTCAAAAATCTGTTGCGTCAAGCACCTGTCATCAAGCCCCATCAACCGAAGCTGATGTTTGGTTCCCCTTACCGAAACCCCTCCGGGATCTGACCGACGCATCCCGTCCGCATGGGCATTAACGACGATGCCCTCATTATTGTAGCCGCTGGGCACGGCCGACGCTTCGGATCTGACAAACAACAAGCCTTAATTCACGGAACTCCCGTGTTAATGCATACCTGCCAAGCCCTAAAACTGGGGTTCAAAACAACTGTTGTTGTGACACATTGCGTGGATCAACCGGCCAAACAACTATCGCACTACGGCATTGTGGCCACCTGTGTCCTCGGTGGGGACACGCGTGCACACTCTGTGTGGAACGGGTTGTGCGCACTAACTGAATTGGACTACTCTCGCGTTTGGATTCACGATGGGGCCCGACCCGTTGTTTCCAAAGCCCTGTGCGAGCGCTTGGATCATGGGTTGGACACCGCCGATGGCTGCATCCCCACACTCCCACTTACGGACACCATTAAACGGATTATTGGTCCAAACCACATTGAAACCGTGGATCGCACCCCCTTGGTTCGGGTACAAACGCCCCAAGTGTTTCATCTATCGCGCCTCAAGCAAGCCTTTGCCCATAGTCCAAACTGGGAGGCATTTACCGATGATGCCAGTCTAGTTGAGGCCATGGGCGGGACAATTTCATGCGTAGCGGGATGCCCCAACAACATTAAAATTACCGTTCCCGAAGACTGTGCCTATATTGAAGCACGCGGCATAATGCTATACTAAATCTATGAAGCATCGTCGCCAAACACCGTCTGTTCGTATTGGATCTGTTTTAATGGGCAGTGCCCATCCCATTGTTGTCCAATCCATGACCAATACCCCAACCGCTGATGCTGAACAAACAGTCGCTCAAATTAAAGAACTCGCCGATGCTGGTTCAGAACTGGTACGCATCACCGTCAACGATGCCGCCGCCATGCAAGCTGTTCCGGCCATTCGGGCAGCCTTAGATGCCGATGGCTACAGCGTACCCTTAATTGGTGATTTTCATTACAACGGGCATATCTTATTAACCGAATACCCAGACTCAGCCGCCTGTTTGGCCAAGTTTCGAGTAAACCCCGGCAATGTGGGCAAAGGCAATCGCCGAGACCAACAGTTTGAAATGATTATTAAAGCCGCCATTCAACACAAGAAAGCCGTGCGAATCGGGGTAAACTGGGGGTCTCTGGATCCCGTAATTGTCGCCAAAGCCATGGATGCCAATCAGGCCTTACCCGTCCCCCAATCCGCCACGGATGTGATGATTGAGGCTATGCTGGAAAGTGCCCGCCAAAGCGAAGCATTAGCCTTGGCCATTGGACTGCCCAAAGATCAGTTGGTTCTGAGTGTCAAAATGTCCGATGTATCGGCGATGGTTCGCGTGTATGAGCAGTTGGCACACGAAACCGATACCGTTCTGCACTTGGGTCTCACCGAAGCTGGGAGCCAGCACAAAGGCAGCATTAGCAGTGCCATTGCCTTGGGTATTTTATTGCATCAAGGGATTGGGGACACCATTCGTATGTCGTTAACCCCGTCGCCGGGGGCGTCGCGTGCGGAAGAAGTTCGCGGGTGCAAAACAGTCTTGCAAGCCATGGGGTTGCGGCATTTTATCCCTTCGGTTGTGAGCTGCCCCGGGTGTGGGCGTACCCAAAGCGATGCGTTTATTCGCTTGGCTGAATCGATTCAGACCCATATTGATCAAACCATTCAAACTTGGCGGACTCAGTATCCGGGTGTTGAATCGCTGACTGTTGCCGTGATGGGGTGTGTGGTCAATGG
>JAQCBC010000106.1 GCA_027621615.1 bacterium | reverse complement strand
GGCGGTGGTATTTCAATGGCTATATTAATGGCTTGGAAACCACGCACATGCAATCGGGCATTAAGCGGTCGGTGGATGTGGCGGCTTTGTTGGCGCAACGCGGCCCCCTGATTCCATAAATGCGGCGCTATCACGTTGTGCTGTGCGGGGGGCATGGCAAGCGGTTGTGGCCCTTGTCTCGGGAAAATTACCCCAAGCCCATTTTGCCTGTACTGAATGGCAAGTCGTTGTTGTTTGATACGGTGGATCGGCATCGGGGGCTTGTGGATCAAACGGTGGTGGTGACCAATCGGCAGCACGTGCATTTGGTTCAAGACTGTGTATCGGCGCCGTTGATTGTGGAGCCGATGGCCCGCAATACATTGGCGGCGATTGCCTTGGCGGTGTTGGCGACATCGGATTCGGATGCCTTATTTATGGTTACGCCGTCGGATCATTGCATTGGGGATGTGGATCAGTATCAAGCGGCAGTAAACCAGGCCATGTTAATTGCCGAAACAGAATCAAAAATAGTCTTGTTTGGGGTGGCGCCCACGCGGCCGGACACGGGATTTGGGTATTTGGAAATGGGGGCGGAAGCGAGTTTGGGTGGGTGTCCGATTGTGGCTTTTCATGAAAAACCGGATGTTCAAACAGCCGAGCGGTATGTAAATCAGCCCACTTTTTTTTGGAATAGTGGACTCTTTTGTTTTTCCAAACAAAGTCTTTTGGCTGAATTGGAGCGATGCCAGCCGGCGGTGTTGGCTCAAGCAATGTCGGCGCTAAAATTAGCCGACTATGGGGAGCAAGCGCTATTTATTCAACCCGATTGCATGGCCCAATTTCCGGATCTGAGTATTGATTATGGCATTATGGAGCACAGTGCGAATTTGGTGGGCTTGCCGGTTCGGTTTGATTGGCAGGATGTGGGGTCCTTGCGCGCCTTGGGTGGCTTGTTTCCCCAAACGGATGATGGCAATTTTGTACAATCGGGCACGACGGTAATGGCCCAAAATTCCCGTGGAAACAGGGTGGCATGTCCGGATAAAGTGGTGGCCTTAAATGGCATCCACGATGCGGTGATTGTGGATACGGGCGATGCGTTATTAATTAGCCAAGACTCCGATAGTGTTCCAGCCCTTATTGATTCCGTTCGAACGGCACATCCCCAGTTAAAGCAAACGACACGGTGGGAGCAACGGCCGTGGGGGCGGTTTGATGTGTTGGTGGATACCGATGGGTACAAGGTCAAAAAAATCACGGTAAATCCTGGGGGTGTGTTGTCTTTGCAGTACCATCACCACCGGGAGGAGCATTGGGTAGTCGTGGCTGGGGTGGCCACCATTGAGATTGACGACGCTTGCCACGATTATGGCGTCAGTCAAACAGTGTTTATTCCCACGGGTGCTACGCATCGCTTAACCAATAAAACAGACAAACCGGTGGTGATTATCGAAACCCAACTGGGGAGCTATTTGGGGGAAGATGACATTGTCCGCGTTGAGGATGTGTATGGGCGGTAGTGTGCCCAAAGGGGTGATGTGGGGGTATGAGTTTACCTTGTAATTTGGGAATGATTGTCCCATAATACAAGGTATGATACCCCGGTTTATTGCTCTGGATTATGAAGCGATTGGTTGAAATACAGTATTGATCGACCTATAGTTCTGCTGTTTTAAATTCACAGTAGCCTTCGTAAAAATAACTTACGTCAATGCCGGTCATGAACAGGGTACGATCGTTGATGGCATCGGTTAACGCATGGTTGAGTCGGGTTTTGATGTCTAGGTCGTTGATGACGCTGCGCTGCATGGCGGATAGGTAGGCGTCTTTGTCGATTTGATTCCAATCGATGACCTGTTTGATTGCGTGTTTCAGTATTAAATCCAGCCAGATGCGTGTTGCACGGCCGTTTCCCTCTCTAAACGGGTGGGCGATGTTCATTTCCACATATTTTTCTACAATCGCATCAAAATTCTGTTGAGGCATTGCGTCGATATGCGCTAGAGCAGTTTTAAGGTACAGGACCGGTACAAATCGAAAATTGCCTTTGGCGATGTTTACCTCACGAATTTCTCCTGCAAAGTCATAAATCTTGTCAAACAAATAGGCATGAATGAACGCGAGGCCTGAAAATGTTCCAATATCAGCGGGATCGATGGTCACTGAATCAAACAGTTGCTTCGCCATTTGTTTGCTGATAGTCTCTTCTGCTTTGGCCAATTCAATTTGGTTGGTAATGCCTAATTTATTTTCAAGTATCGTCATCGGGGCTATACCCTAATTATGCAATAGCGTGCATACATAACGCAATAATAGCATGCGTTAAGGGGCTAGAGACGCATACACTGCTTCGATTGACCGCGCCATTGTTTGGATATCAAATCGCTGAGCGCTGTATTTTCCGGCCGTGGCCAGCGATTGGTGCTGGTCCGGATTATCGTATAAATACTGGATTGCACTTGCCCATTCACGGGCGATGTTCTTGGTGATTAAAAGGCCGGTTTGATTGTGGGTAATTTGTTCGGGGATGCCACCAACGGCATGGGCGATCACCGGAACCTCAGCAGCAATGGCTTCGAGTGTGCATAATGGAAAAGCTTCTGTTTGAGATGGCAAAGCTAAGCAATAACTGGCGGCCAAGACCGTACGTGCGGGCTGGAATCCAACCCGATGAACGCGGGAGCCGAGTCCGAATGCATCGATTTGGTGTTGGATTTTAGTTTTGTACGTATCGCCATCCCAGGTACCCGCAACAATTAAATGGATCGCATCGGGCAGCTGCGCCAGTGCCTCAATCAAAATATGCACGCCTTTGCCTTCGGTTAATCGCCCTAAAAACCCAACGTAAACGGGGTGTTCGGGTATGCCTAATTGTTGGCACACAGTGGCTTTGGTTGGCTTGTTTTGGTATTGAGTATGGTCAATCCCATTGTAAATTGTTTTTAATGGGAGTGCGACAGGCGCCGTGTGTTCCAGTGTGGTTTGGACGGCCTGCGATACGCAAATAATGGGGTGTTGGCGATGCGCGTTTAGTATGGGGATTAAATCATCGGGGCAGCGATTGTCGTGCCAGTGGGGGATTAGGGGAATTTTGAGCCAATGCTGAAGCCGGATGCTTAGGCTTAAACACAGCATGGAGTTGTTGTGAATGATAGCCACTGAATAGGGCCTTAAAAAGCGTGCCAGGCGGTACTTAAACACCACCCACTCAATCCAAGAAAACTTAAAGAAATGGTGCGGCCATCGAGATACAAATGTGGGGATGTTCATGGTCACCAATGCCTGGTGCAGTGCGCCGGATTTAGGGACGGCGGCCATGCAATTAAATGTCGTTTTGTCCAACGCTTCAATGAGCCGAAGGGCTTGAATTTCAGCACCCCCAAGTTCGTGACTCGGCAATAGGAATAGAATGGTTTTTTTCATATCGTTGGATTTTTAGGAAATTTAACAAATATGAAATGAAAGAGTTGTAGAACAATCGTTATGCTCAAGTCATCATCTTTTTTTTGATAGAGTGCTAGTAGCCCGGGTATTCGTATAAACGTTTTATCATAATCATTACTATATAGGTCTGCTTGAACAACATCATTAGATAATTGATAAGTAGAATACAATTGATTCTTTGTAACAAGGCTTAATACATTTGGTTTATTTAATTCTTGATATAAAATAGAGAAAGCAAAATCATCAGCTGGCTTTTTATGTAT